>JBFFHG010000284.1:0-5414 GCA_041557055.1 Desulfosarcinaceae bacterium | reverse complement strand
CCCTGGCAGAATACAAGGCCGTCATTTCAAAAGTGCCTAATATTTGAATGTTTTTTTTCGAATCGGTCCGTTATGAAAAAACGGCACATATTTTGCCATTTTTCATGGATTCACAAAAATCCGGAAAATCCGCCTCCCTTGACGGGAGAGGGCATGGGGGAAGGTGAAAAGATTGCAATTCCGGATGATTGTGTTCCCCCTCCCCCTGGTCCTGCCCGTCAGGGGGAGGGGAAAGCCTCCTGTTGGGGACCGCCTGAGCATTCAACGCCAACGCATACGGGCGGCTATTCGAATTCCAGATCATCGGGGATATCGGCATTGGTGTAAACTTTTTGGACATCGTCGCAATCTTCCAGGGCGTCGATGAGTTTGATCATCTTCAGGGCGGTCTCGCCGTCCAGGGGGGTTATGTTCTGGGGCAGCATGGTCACTTCGGCGTCAATGGTCGCAATGCCGGCGGCGTCAATGGCCTCTTTGACCGTTTCAAAATCTTCCGGTGCGGTGATGACTTCGAAATTGTCGCCGTCCTCGCGCACATCTTCGGCGCCCGCTTCCAGGGCCGTCTCCATCAACTTCTCTTCGTCTGTGGCGTTTTTTTCCACCACCAGGTAGCCTTTTTTGTCGAACATCCAGGCCACGCAACCGTTCTCGCCCATGTTGCCGCCGTGCTTGTTCAGGGCGTGGCGGATTTCGGCGACCGCGCGATTTTTGTTGTCGCTCAAAGATTCGATAAAAACGGCTGCACCGCCGGGGCCGTAACCTTCGTAGGTGGCCTCTTCGTAACTGACACCTTCCAGCTCGCCGGTACCCTTTTTAATGGCCCGCTCCCAGTTGTCCTTGGGCATGTTTTCGGCCTTGGCGGCCATAACAGCGGCGCGCAGGCGCGGGTTGGCGTTGATATCGCCGCCGCTGATGCGGGCCGCGGTTATAATCTCTTTGATCAATTTGGTGAAAACCTTGCCGCGTTTGGCATCCGCAGCACCTTTGCGATGTTTGATGTTGGCCCATTTGCTGTGCCCTGACATGGTAAAACCTCCTACTTTTTGCCCAAGCCTATAATGAATATCTCTTTGCTGCCTTTTCGGCTGCTTTGGGGTTTGAAAATATGCATCCGGTCGAACCGGGTTTTGACATTGTCACAAAAGGCTTTGAAATCCTCGCCTTGAAATATTTTAACCACAAAATGGCCGCCGGGTTGCAGCACCTTGCCCGCCACGGCCAAGGCCGTTTCGCAAAGGGCAAAGGAGCGTGCGGCGTCAACGTGTTTATTGCCGATGGTGGCCGGCGCCATATCGCTGAGCACCACTTTGAACGAATTCTCCAGGGCCGGGTCCCGGTTGCGGATCAGTTCTTCGATATCTCCGGTGATCACTTGCACGTTGGGCGGCAATGAAAGGTCCACCGGTTTGAGATCAATGCCCGTCACCCGTCCGCTTTGGCCGGTCTGCGTCACGGCGAACTGAATCCACGACCCCGGTGCGCACCCCAGATCGAGAATCCGATCCCCCTTTTTAATGATGCGGTGCTTTTTCTGGATTTCGGCCAGTTTATAGACCGAGCGGGCCGCATAGTTCTCCTTTTGCGCGCGGCGGGCATAATGGTCCTGCCATTTGTTTTTCGAGGGCTTCATAGCTTTAAGCACCTATTAAGTCAATTGAATTGGACTTTGATACCATGGCAATCGCATATCCCGGAGCTGTTGGCAACAGCGGCAGTGGAAGATCCCTTACAAGGAAATGTATTTGATATTCTCTTAAAACAGCGCCTCCATGGCCCGGTCCACATTGGCGACGCCGATCAAATCCATTCCTTTGGGCACCGCGATCCGTTTCAAATTTCCTGCCGGGGCCAGGCAGCGGCTGAAACCCATTTTGTGCGCCTCCATCAACCGGGTCTCCACATTGCCGATAGCCCGAACCTCGCCGGCCAGCCCCACTTCACCCAGCACCAATGTATGCCTGGCCACTGGTTTGTCCAGAAAACTGGAGGCGATGGCCGCCAATACGGCCAGATCCACCGCCGGTTCGTCGATCTTCACACCACCGGCCACGTTCATGAAAATATCATGACCATTGAGATGCAGTCCCAGCTTTTTTTCCATCACCGCCACCAACAGGGCCACCCGGTGGGGGTCCAGTCCCAGCACTGTTCGCCGCGGCGTTCCCAGATGGGTGTTGGACGCCAGGGCCTGTAACTCCACCAATATGGGACGGGTGCCCTCCATGCTGGCCGTGACCACCGAACCGGGCGCATTGTCCGGCCGTTCGGACAAAAAGACCGCCGAAGGATTGGGCACCTCCATGAGGCCGCCGGCCTGCATTTCGAAGACGCCGATCTCGTTGGTGGAGCCGAAGCGGTTCTTCACCGTTCGCAAAATTCGAAAGACATGGTTACGGTCGCCTTCAAAATAGAGCACCGTGTCCACCATGTGCTCCAGCAGTTTGGGACCGGCAATGGCCCCATCCTTGGTGACATGGCCCACCAGCAGGGTGGGAATATTGCTCTTTTTGGCGTTGAGCATCAGCCGCATGGCCGACTCGCGCACCTGGCTGACGCTGCCCGGCGCCGAGGTCAGATCCGAGCTGTACATGGTCTGAATGGAGTCGATCACCAGCACGTCGGGGGTGTGTTTTTCCGCCATGGCCAGAATCAGATCCAGATCGATTTCCGACACCACCAGCAACAGGGGCGCGCCGGCTGCCAGGCGCCGGCTGCGCAGGCGCAACTGCTGCACCGACTCCTCCCCCGAGACATAGAGCACCTTGCGGCCCCGGGCCGCCATACCGTGCAGGGCCTGCAACATCAAGGTGGATTTACCGATGCCCGGATCGCCGCCGATGAGAACCAGGCTGCCGGCCACCAGGCCGCCCCCCAACACCCGGTCCAACTCATCGATACGGGTGGAGATGCGCTCCTGATCCACAAGGTCGACGCTGTCGATGGGCACCGGCGTCGACAATACCGGTGTAATGCCGCGCAAGGGGCCGGAACCGCTCGCGGTTGCCATTATCTCCTCGGCAAAACTGTCCCATTGGCCGCACTCCGGGCAGCGCCCCAGCCATTTGGGGGATTGGAATCCGCACCCCTGGCAGGCAAAGAGGGTTTTTTTCGATTTCTTTGGCATACCGGCCCCTTAGTCCAATTACACATTAAATTTCACGGCATTATCGTTTGACAGAGCGCACCATAACATGTCATGGTGCGCGCATCAAGCAAGCCGACAAAGGAGCATTGGATGATCCCATTAAGAAAAAATGTCTTCGGCTTGTCTTGTTGACGGGTATTGTTTAAGTTTAGGGTTTTAAGCTTTAGCAGGGATATTCTTTCGATATTGTTAATCAAGCAGGACCAATCCGCCATTTAACCCTAAAAACTTAACTCTTTGGCCATAGGTGCCGCTATCATCCAATCGTTCCGAGTATTGCCGGCGGAGACCATGCGCTTACCCTGCAAAAGATCATAACCTGCAAAAGAAAATGAACGGGAGATCCATGAATATAAGGAAAAAAGGGGTGTTGGGGGCCATTCTGGTCTTCATGGCTCTGGCGTTTCAAACGCCTGCGGCAGCCCGGGAAGAAACAGAAGAAACAAAAGATCATTTCAAAATTTTGCAGCAGCGGTTGGTATCGGACGGGTTCGACCCCCAACGCATCAAAGCGCTTTACCAAAACGAGGCGGTCTTTTTTGAGTCCAAGGGGGTTGCTCTCTACTTTCAGCACAACGAATCCACCCTGAATTACGACAAGATGACCAAGCGCTCCTGGATCCGCGAGGGCCGGGTGTATATGCAGCAACACGCCGAGGCGTTGCAAAAAGCCGAAAAAGAGTATGGTGTCGATCCCAATGTGATCACGGCAATAATTCTGGTGGAGACCAAATTCGGCCGCTACGTGGGCACCCGGTCCATCGTCAACACCCTCTCCACCATGGCAGCCCTCACCGACCCCGAGCCGAGGGAGTATCTGTGGACCCAATTGCCGGAGGATCGCCGCTTCGAACGCAACCAGTACGATCGGAAAGCCGATCGGAAATCAGAATGGGCCTACAAGGAGCTCAAGGCTTTTCTGACCTATACCGCCCGGCACCAGATCGACACCGTGAGCATCAAAGGCTCTTATGCCGGAGCGTTGGGCATCGCCCAATTCATGCCCAGCAACATCCTGGCCTATGGAAAGGACGGCAATGGCGACGGCCGCATCGATCTGTTTGACGACGCCGACGCCATCATCAGCATCGCCAGCTACCTGCAGCACTACGGCTGGAAACCGGCCATCAACCGCGATCAGGCTTACAAAGTCGTCTACCACTACAATCACAGCAAGTATTACGTAAACGCCATTCTGAAAATAGTGGATCTGCTCAAAGGTTAATCCATGCCGCTCTCGACCCAAACCATCATCATCACCGGCGTTGCGTTCTGGCTGTTGACCTGCATCGCCGTGGTCGATATCGCCCGTAAGGATTTCGGCGCCATCGAAAAAAAAGCCGCCTGGGGATTTGCCGCCCTGATCCCCTTCATCGGCCCCATCATCTATTTTGTCTTCGGCTTTAAAAAGGGCGCACCCAAAGCCAGGAAATAAGCGCACCCATTATCGCCGCCTTCTCTTCTTTGTAAGCGCCTTCTTTTAACCCTGTGAAAAAGCAAACCACATTATCTTGGGCTTACTCCCCCAAACGGGGGACCCGATACCGTCATGCCGGCCGCTATCAAGGGATATAGCGTCCTTGTCGTACATGCAGCGGCTGTTTGTTTTTGCCATCTTCAATTCTATATTTAGGCGCATCATTGCATCCTGTAGACAAGAGGTTGCCTTTACCATCAACCGGGTATCAATCTTCTTCTGATCCAGCAACCTTGATTTCCTGATATTTTCGGGGCACAAAATTCCAAACAGAAAAAAATATATGCAGTCAAGCCCCTCGAGAACTGTTCTTGACAGAGGCGCCCCGATCCGGTATTAAAATCGCCACTGTCGGCGCCTGGTGAAAACAACGGTGAAAGGCTGGCCGCCGGGAGGGGGGTTGGAGACGATCTAACGCCCTGAAATAAAAACACCAATCATGTACGTGGTCCCATCGTCTAGCGGTTCAGGACGCCGGCCTCTCACGCCGGTAACACGGGTTCGAATCCCGTTGGGATCACCAACAAAAAAACAAAGGGTTGTAAAACCCTATCCGCCACATCTTAGATCTTCAAGTTCCGGTCAATTTTTCCGACACCATAGCCAGGGCCTTGGCTCAGTTTATTGCAGAGCACACCAATTTCAACAGCCGGCAACAGGAATTTCTGCTGCAAAAAATTCAGATATGGGCTGTTGGAAAATTCACAAAAACTCGCGGCTTTCCCCTGTCTGTAATCCTGGCGTTCGAGTTTGCCATGGAAGTTCTTCGTTACAAAAATATTTGGAAAATGG
>JBFFHG010000283.1:0-5433 GCA_041557055.1 Desulfosarcinaceae bacterium | reverse complement strand
GACCTGGACGCCGGGCACGCGCTTGCTCAGTTTATCCGGCAGCGTCAGCGGAATCCAGTCTCCGGACAGCAGGGCCAGGCGTAACCTGGGCAGTCGTGTTTGGCGCTCCGAGCTTAAATAGGTGATCAGCATTTGCATCAGGGCCGGTACTGAATTCCACAAGGTGATGTCATGCGTCGCCATAAGCTCGGCCCAGTGAGACGGGTCGGTGCGTCTGGCGACATCCGGATACACGATCGCCCCTCCCACGGAAAGAAGACCGAAGATGTCATAGACCGACAGATCAAACCCCAGGTGGGCGAGCCCCAATACCCTGTCGCCTTGGTTGACGTTAAAGCGGCGATTGATATCCGTGATGGTGTTGGCTGCAGCGCGATGGCTGATGACGACCCCCTTGGGTTGTCCGGTGGAACCCGAGGTGTAAATAATATAGGCCGGCCGGTCCGGATCGCCAGGGGGGATCGGATTGTCGCCCTGGCACGGTTTCAATTTGTCCACTTCAATGGTTTTTATGTTTTGCGGCCATTGCATTCGGGGGGTAGCGCACGTCAGGGCAAACCTGACGCCGGCCTGCTCCAACATCGCCAGGCGCCGCAATTCCGGCTGGGCCATATCGATTGGAACGTAGACCGCGCCGGCTGACAAAGCACCCAGGACGGCGGCCACCTGGTGGGCGCATTTTTCCATAACCACGGCAACGCGGTCTTGGAGGCCGCAGCCGGACGCTTTCAATGTTTCCGCCACGGCTGCGGCCTGCTGAGCCAGTGCGCCGTAGGTAAGGCATCCCCGGCTGTCGAAAACCGCCGGAAGATGCGGCGTTGCGGCTGCCTGGGCCAGCACAGGCCGGTGAAGCTGGTGATCCGGCAGAGGGGCGTTGGTGGCGTTGATGCTCCTGCGTTGGGTTAGCTGCCGCGCAGGCAAGGTGACGAATTCAGTTGACTCCCAGATTTGATTGGTTGTGCACAGGGAACCCAGGAGCCTTTCAAAGGTATGGAACATATCGTCCACCAGGCCCTGGGGAAAGACGCCCTGGCGCACATCCCAATTGACCTGCAGTCCGGCGGCGCTGTCCATGGCCTGACAGTCGATGAAAACCTGCGGGGTCTGGCTGATGCCGTACTCCCCGATTGTGCCTTGCAGTTGTTGTTTTTGGGTTGCCTCGACAAGGCCGATGGCGCTGGTGAACACCACCGGCATCAAAGCAGCTTCCCGCCCATGCCTGCGGGCTACTTCCCGCAGGACTTCCACCCCGGAAAACAGGGGATGATCCAGATCTTTAAACAACTGCCGTTTTAAAGCACGGGCGCGGTCGCTGAATGTGTGCTCCGCACGCCAATCCACCGCCAGTAAAGAGACGGATGTGAAATCACCCACAATTTCGTTTACCTGAGGATGGAGCGGCAACCGGTTCAGCACGGTCAGGTTCAAACAAAACCGTTTGTTTCGGCTCCATCTTTCAAGAACCGCCGCATAAGCGGTCATCACCACGGATGTCGGCGTCAGCCCCCGTTTGAGGGTGCGTTTTTTCAGTTCTTCCCAGACCTGCTTGTCCAATTGAAGTGATCGGCGCTGAAAGCGCGCGGGGCCGGTGTCTTCCTCCCGCCTGGATAGCGGCAGGTCCGGCGCCGGCGGCAAGGCAGGGATACGGCCAAGCCAATACGCTTTATCCCTGGTGTAGGCCGGGGTTTGTTTCAGGCTGCGTTCAGCGGTCAGGTAGTCCCGAAAACTGAGCTCAAGCGCGGGCAATCGCCGTTCCGGGGTTGCGTAAAGCGTTTCGAATTCCCATATCAGCAACCAGATACTGGTCCAATCGGCTATGAGAAATTCCATGGAAAAATGCAGCACCGTATGGCTGGGCGTTCGGGTGAGGCCGATATCAAACAGAGGCCACTGATCCGTATCGTAAATACGGTGCCCCATGGCTTGCCGGATCTCATCAAGCCTGGCGTCCACCTCCCGCTCCTTCCAGCCACTTGCGTCCGTGCAAGTCAGTTTCATCTGCGGCACGCTTTCCAGAACGCGCTGGTGCCCGTCCTGATCAAAAATCGCCCGGAGCATGTCGTGGCGCGCTATGAGTCGGTTCCAGGCCGCCTGGGTCCGTTCGGGGTCGAGTTGCGGATAGTTCAGCTCCAGGTAAACATGGCAGGCAACGCCTCCGTAGCCAAAGGCCTCATGACGCCCCAACAGGTATGCGGACTGCACATCTGTCAGCGCAAAAGGGTCAAACCGGGCCCCCGGATCCGCCGTGATCGCCACAGGTTCGGATTCAGCCCGCAATAACGCCAGGATATCCTTTTTGCTATCTTTCAGGGTTTGCAGGTCGCTCTCTTTAAGCAGGCCCCGGGGCGCGCTGTAACGCAGCTTCCCATTCTCCTCCCAAAAAGATACGCCCTGGCTGCGAAGTTGCGTCAGCAATTCTGTGAAACTGGTTTTAACGGTCTGCAACATAACTTTATTCTCCTGTTTTTCCTGACCTTTGGGGTTTATGTATGAATTGCCTCTTTCCGGAAGCCGCAAACACGGCGCCGTGCAAGAACCTTGAATCAAATTGCGTGCTTAAACCCGAGAGCCCCACCTCAAGCACTCTGGTTTGCAGCGCGGGCTCTATTTCCAGCCATTTATCGCTTCGGGACAGGCGTTGAAACCGGTGAAGATGTTCCCGGGCAACGCCTATTTTGACCCATTCAACGCCGGATGCGCCATTGGGGTGTTTGATCTTACCGGGACGCTGGGGAGGATCATACGCTGAAACCACAAACGGCAAATCAACCGGTTCCGGTGTAAAAAGACTGTAGCGAACTTTTACTCCATCCGGCCGGGTCCTGCTGCCATTGATGATGCGCGACGTCGGCAGGCCGGACTGATTCATGGACGTCCGGATGGCTTTTAAATCCTGACGGTTTGCTATCTGCGCCCCTGACGCCGCCTCTTTTGTTCTGTCTGCCGGCTCCAATTCCAGGGCCACATCACACCACCCCTGGGATGCGCGGGACCAGTGCGTCCAGCGTTTGGCCGCCGCCGCTCCGAAAGCCAGGCCCAACGGAGGACCGAGATATCTGAAGGCCCTGGGGATGCTGAAGAATTCAATAAACGGGCCTTTTTCAAACCATAATAAGGCATTCAGGGCCCGCTTGGGCGCGCTGCCCCATTCAATGCAGAATCCAAGGGACTCATAGTCCCGGACAAGATTGGCGATGTTGTTTACTTTACACAAAATATGACTGCACTTAAGCATCTTTTCCCTTTTGCACGATAAATAGTTTTTGTCCCAGGGGCGCCAGCGGATGCGCCTCATCCGGCAGTGTCCCGACACTCCCGGCGCCAGCCCGATGCAAGACATCCAGCCACTGCTTCACACTCATAAAGGTTGTGGCGCTGTTTTTTCTGTCATCCTGGGGGCGTGTCATCATAAAAGCCTGCGACATCAGCATTTCCGGAAATTCCCGCACAGGCTCCGTAATGAGCATCCATCCCCGGGGAACGAGGCGTTGCATCAGATCTTGTATTGTGCTGTCCGTGTTGCGCGCATTGTTCAGCACACCGGCCGCAATCACGATGTCCGCGCTTTCGGGCTCCAGGTCCTGTTCAAGAAGATTTTGGTCGATATCGACAATCTGAAACCGCATCCAGGGACAATCTTCAAAGCGTTCGCGACCGGCTGCGAGAAAAAAACGGGAGATATCCGTGAACAAGAAATCCGCTTTAAGTCCCTTGGCTACGGATTTTTTCAACCTGCGCGCCACAGCGTCAGTGGTTGCCCCGGTGCCGGCCCCGATCTCCAGGATGCGCAATGTGTCTGCTGATGCGGCAGTCGGCATGTTATTGGACGAAGCTTGTTTTGCGGCGGCAATGCGCATGACGGCTTCCGCCACGGACTGGTTCAGATAGCGCGCGCTCAGGGTCTCCTGGTAGAGCGCATGGGCCAGGTCCATGCGGCCCTCGGGAAACAACAACAGCGCCGCCGGCTGTCTGTCGCTCATCAGTTGGGCAAGTTGTTCGGCATTGGCCACGAAATAGTCGATGACCTTGGCAGATCCCAGTTTGTCATCCCAAACCTCCCTTACCAGGTCCCATTGTTGGCGCACCCTCTCCAGGGTCGTGGGATCGGCGCCCAGGTAATTTCCGGCGCGTTGTTTCAGATACCCTTGTTCAGTCAGCATCTGCAGCCACCGCTTAATCAAATGGCGATGGCAGGGCGCCACCTTTGCGGCGGAGAGGATTTGGGCCGTGCTATAGTCATGTTCTTTGGTTGTCAGCGTGCCCTGGGATTGCAGGGCGAACAGCATCGACAACAGGGCGGCCTGCTCCAGCCGCTGCGCGCACACGCGCACCTGACCGGCATCGATGCCCTGAACCTCGCCCTCGGCATCCGCTGTGCAGGCAAAGACATCGACATCCTTTTGGGGACCGGACGAGCAGCCGGCGTCCACCTCAGGACCTTGGCCGACGCCCCTCACCGCCGCTTTTAAAATTTCAACCGCCAGCGGTTGATGGCCGCGGTTGGTCCGCGGAACAGGATATCCCAAGGCAGTGGTCAAATCCTGCCACTGGCGGGAGCACAAAAGTTCCTGCTGCGCCCGGGTATCCATATTGATATCTCCCCGGATCATCTCCCCCATGGCCGACAAATCCCGGCCAATGGCCCGCGGCCACAACCCCATGAGAATCTCCTTATAAGGCATGCCGGTGTCCGGCCCCAGTGGTTGCGTGCTGTTTTCGAGCAAATGGGCGGGCGCTGCCGTCAAAAGCCCGCCGGGTATGTGGTGATGGTTTGGGACGTGCATACGAGGATGCCAGACAAGCGGCCCATGGGTGTCCGTCAGCGCCAGCCGCCCGCCCGCAACACCAATGGTTACGCCATGCAGCAGATGGAGGTGATTTTCCGGGTCTTGGGTATCGACCTGGTTATGGGCTCTCACGGTGATGGGAATATTTCCGAGTTGACCGATCAATATCTGGAACGGCCCGTCATCCTTAATCACATGGTTGATCTTCCACGGGCGGATGGCCGGCAAGGCTTCCAGCAATATATGCATCATTGGAAAAGAGACCTGGGTGGCGCAGGCGGCGTCAATGTAGAGCGCTTTTTGTTTTTGCAGCACAGCGCGGGCGCAGACGATAAAACGGCGCACGGCGGGCAGATGCACATACAGATCGCCTGTGCGGAAACAGACCCTGTTCTGCCGCGCCGCCCTCAGGCAGGCGGCCAGGTCCTTGTGATGCACCGGTTGTTCCTGGATGACGTGAATGCCGCGTGCCAGCAGATCCAGGGACAGCTCGGTGCCATGGCCGCCCATGACCCCGGACCGCAGCACCACACAGGCCATATCAATGTCGTCGGGAAGCTGTCCGGGCGCCGTGTAGAGCTTGATGCCGTAGCGTGCTGCGCATTTCTTCGAGCGCTCACTGCCTTGGGCCAGCAATCCCGCCAGT
>JBFFHG010000282.1:0-5438 GCA_041557055.1 Desulfosarcinaceae bacterium | reverse complement strand
TTCGGTCAGGGCCAGGGTGCGGGTATCCAGACCCAGTTTTGCCAGCCAGGTCAGCACCGTTGCTGTTTGGGCCTTGATCTTGCCCTGGTAGAGCGGCAGGTCCTTTGAAAAATCATTGATGGATTGCCCTACCAGCGTGCCCACCAACACACCCAGCCCCAGGATGGCCAGGACCACGATAAAGGCCGCCGGACCCGCGGGTACGCCTTTGCGCTGAAGCCAGAACATGGGCGGCGCGCTGATGATGGCGATAAAAGCCGACAATAAAAACGGCACCAGCAATACGGTGGCGGCCTTCATGCCGGCGATGATCACGATACAGCCGGCCGCAGTCAAGACAACTTGTGATGTTCGCATGGGGACTCCTCGGATAATCGGCAAATGAATCCGGCGGTTGATGCTGGTTTTTACTGGGCGGGCACAATCGTAAACCGCAAAGCCCGCTTATATGCACTGCCGCTCTTGTATCACAGATTATCCCAAGATTGAAGATGCACCGCCAGCCAAGTGGTGTCGCAGCCGGCGTCGGTCCAGGCCACCCGGTGCCGGGTATGGGCGGCGATAAGCAGGTGATCACCGGGTCCCAGTTCGATAACCCCCGCAACGCCCTCAAATTCCAGGCCGGCCCGTCCCGCCGCCACCATCACCCATTCGTCCCAGGCTTGATCATACCAGAATCCCTCCGGCGAATGATGCCCCCGGCTGACAATGCGTTCGATCCGGATGTTTTTGACATCGGATCGGCTCAAAATTTCCTGGAAAAACTCTTCCGGCAGGTTTGCGGGAATATTTGCGAACAGATTGGAAACCGTCATGTTTTTTGACCATTCTTTGTTGCAGGTTAAGCTCTGTTTTCACCCAAACCTATCGCACTTTGCCCGTCAGCAAGGTCAATTCCAGTCCGCCGTGGCTAAGGGAAAAAGCCTTGAACGGCAGCTTGAGGGCGCGGGCCAGGCCTTTGTCGGGAACCAGCAGGGCCGCTCGCCAGCCCTTGAAATCCCGCCGCAGTTTGGCGGCGATGCGATGGTAAAAGTCGTCTGTGGCGCTATCCCCGGCCAGTCTTCGGCCATAGGGCGGATTGAGGACGATCAGTCCCGGCTGATGGCTGATATGATCGGGATAGAGGTCAAAAAAATCATTTTGGCGGACCCTTACCGCATCATCCAGGCTGTGGCGACGGACGCATTCCGAGAGAATGGCGCATACCGCCCCATCCTTGTCCGATGCCCGGATGACGGGGCGATCCAGCTTTTGAATTTTTTGGGCGGCGTTTCTCTTGAGGTGATTCCACTGTTGAGGGCGGAAGGCCGGCCATTGCATGAAAGCAAATTGGCGATTGGCGCCCGGCGCAATGGTTTTAGCCACCAGGGCGGCCTCCAGGCTGAAGGCGCCGGCCCCGCACATGGGGTCGGCCAGGGGGGCTTCGGGATTGTACCCGGCCAGCCGTAAAATCACCGCTGCCAGCGTTTCGCGCAAAGGGGCCCGGGTCGCATGGGTTTTCAATCCCCGCCGGTAGAGATTTTCACCGCTGCTGTCCAGGGAGAGGGTGGCCACATCATCCAGCAACCTTACAAAAAGAGTCTGGTCCCCTGAAGGCCCGGGTCCTATTTCCAGGTCGGCCCAATGGCCCGCAATGCTTCGGCTGATACGCTCGGTTATCGCCTGGGTGTGGTGGAGGCGTGAGTGCCGGGCCGTTATGTTGCATTGGGGGATGACGCCCCTTGGCAGAAAAAGGGACCAGGCCATGGCCCCGGTCTGTTTCTCCAGTTGATGGAAACTGGAGGCTTTGAAGGCGGTCAGGCGCATCAAAATGCGACCGGCTGTTCTCAGATGCAGGTTGGCCAGGTAGAGGTCCGTCAAGCGCCCGTTAAAAGCCACGCCGCCCTTGATCACCGCCTTGATTTGAAGCGTATCCGAAAGCCCTTGGAGGTCCTGTTGGCAAAGATCCTCATGGCCCGGCTGGGTGACGGCAAAAAAATCATGCCGGGCGCCGATCACATGGCGCTTGATACGCTTATCCAGATTCATCGCGTTGGCCTTCGGGGCGATTGTACTTGCCACAGAGCAAAATCCGTCATTTGGATATATGGATTCCGGAATTTGGCATTTCTGGGAACGCCGGGTTCCCCCAAGAGGTCCGTTTTGATGCCCCCGTAACATAAAATTGCCTTGGTCCGATCCATATAAATATCTTGATAATAGCGTCCATCAATATTATGGTACGTTAATTTGCGTCAAGATCTATCAATATGCACATGATTTGTAAATGCACTTGCCATTTCAAGCGAACCAAGGTTTAAGACTATAGTACGCGGCCCCCGATGACCAAGGTTTATATCCGAAAAACATCATACGACGCCGATAACATTCGTCCCATGATTCATGAGATGCTGGACAGCCGGGGACCGAATTGGATCACGGCCGGAACTCGTGTGGTGGTCAAACCCAACATGTTGCTGCCGGCTGCACCGGACAAGGCCATTGTCACCCATCCGTTGATTGTTCGGATAGTGGCTCAATATCTGCTCGATAAGGGGGCCAGGGTTCAGGTTTCGGACAGTCCGCCCATCGGCAGTTTTCACAAACTTGTGCGTGAAAGCGGATACCACGAGGCGCTGGAAGATTTGGATGTGGACCTGAAGCCTTTTGTGGATTCCATCGAGGTCGATGTGGGAGAGCCTTTCGGAACCATCGAAATCGCCCGTGACGTTATCGAAGCCGACCTGGTGATCAATCTGGCCAAGCTGAAATCCCATGCCCAGATGTATCTGACCCTGGGGGTGAAAAATATTTTCGGTACCATCGTGGGCCTGCGCAAGCCCGAGTGGCACATGCGGGCCGGGGTTGACCGCATCATGTTCGCCAGGTTACTGGTTCAGATTTATCAGGCCGTGGCCCCCGGTTATACCATCATGGACGGTATTTTGGCCCTGGAGGGCCAGGGGCCGGGCAAAAGCGGCCGGCCGCGCCAACTCGGTCTGTTGCTGGGCGGCGCCAATGCCCACGCGGTGGACAAAACCATCTGCACCCTGCTGGGGCTCGACCCCAATCGGTTATTGACCTATCAATCGGCACGCGACCTGGACTTTTTTGATGGCGAAGTGCATGTTAACGGTGATATCCATATTGTGGATGATTTCCTTTTTCCGGAACTGCACTCATTGAGCATGGGGCCGGAGAGTCTCAACCGTTTCATGCGCAAATATGTGATTCAAAAGCCGGTGGTGGACAATCAACGCTGCAAATTGTGCGGTGAGTGCTGGAAAATCTGCCCGGCCCGGGTGATCACCCACAATACCCGGGGCATCCAGTTCGACTACGACAAGTGTATTCGCTGCTATTGTTGCCTTGAAGTGTGCCTGCACGGCGCCATCCGCGCCAAGGAGCCCTTGTTGGGAAAGGTCCGGCGCAGATTGATTAAAAGAGAACAAACAGATGGTCATGATGATCAGGCAAAAGACGCAAAGGGGTAAGCCGTCCTTGACACCGGCGGCCCCTCGTATTTCTAACTCAAATCCCAATTACTCAATTTCAGGTGCTTATGAACAAAAAGGATTTAATTTCAAGGCTGGCTGAACAACAGGCTCTTTCCAACACTGAATCCGCACGAGTTGTGGATCTCTTTTTCAATGCCATGGCCGATGCATTGGTCAAAAGCAAACGCGTAGAGGTCCGGGGGTTGTGCACTTTTCAGGTAAAAGATTATAAGGGCTACAAAGGCAGAAATCCCATGACCGGAGAAGCGGTCGCCGTAAAGGCCAAAAAGTTGCCCTTTTTCAAGCCGGGTACGGACGTGAAGGAGCGGGTCAACCGCTGAATAATCAGGGATTTCGCAACAAAAAATCAATCACACATTGGCAATGACGGTTCATTTCGATTGCCTTGAACAAGGAAAGGAAGGTTCCCTATGGCTGGCGGTGGGATAAATAAGGTAATTATTGTTGGTAACCTTGGGCGCGACCCGGAAGTTCGTTACATGCCCGACGGAACGGCTGTGACCAATTTTAGCGTGGCCACTTCAGAGAGCTGGAAGGATAAGCAGACCGGAGAGAAAAAAGAGCGCACCGAATGGCATCGTATCGTGGCCTGGCGCGGTCTGGGAGAGATTTGCGGCAAATACCTGTCCAAGGGGCGGCAGGTGTATGTGGAGGGCAAGTTGCAGACACGCTCATGGGAAAAGGACGGCGTAACCCATTATATGACTGAAATCGTTGCCGCCGACGTTCAGTTTCTCGGCGGGCGGGAGGACAACATGGGGGGCGGTGGACGTCCATCCCGGGACGCGATGCAGGATAGGGGATACCCCGAACCCCCCATGGCCAATACCCAGGAGGATGATATCCCGTTTTAGCGGGTTGCCCCGGAAAAGGTTGCAACGCTGTTGGCCTTTGCCGATCAGAGACAAATGGGAGACGATGAATGACTTATCTACCGACCTTCGGAGAGCTTTATGTCGTTTCCGATATCCATTTGGGGGGACGGCGCAGTGATCAGGGAAATTTTCAAATTTTCAACCGCGGCCAACGCCTCGGGAACCTGATAGACCACATTGCGGACCAGCGAAAGGATGAGGATCTTTGCCTGGTGCTCAATGGCGATATTATCGATTCCCTGGCCGAGGATGAAATCCGCGGGTACGTCGCCCCGGATGGCGATAGCGCCATTCGCATGATGGATCGCATCTTTAGTGATGCATCCTTTCGACCTGTTTGGGACAGCCTCGCACGGTTTGTCAACGTACCCAAACGGCATCTTGTCTTTGCGGTGGGCAACCACGATATCGAGCTCGCCCTGCCCGTTGTCGAGCATGCCGTCAGGCAGCGGCTTGCGGATAAAGAGAGCGCCCTGGCCCGGATTCGTTTTGCGACCCACGGCGGCGGTTTTGCCTGCCGCGTGGCCGGGGCCCGGGTTTTTTGCACCCATGGCAACGAAATGGACGAATGGAACTGGGTCGATTTCAACGAACTCGGACAGTTGTCCAATGCCATCAATGCCGGGCGCGCAGTTGACTCTTCCAAGTGGAAACCCAATGCAGGCACGCGCCTGGTTGTCGATGTGATGAATAACGTCAAACGCCGTTATCCTTTTGTCGATCTTCTGAAACCTGAGGCGGCCGCCGTTGCCGGCGTGTTGCTGGCTCTGGACAAGGACCTCTTCAAACAGATCGATTTCGCAGATGCGTTTCCGGTCCTGAGGGACAGGATTCAGGGCGGGTTGGTGACCAAAAACCTGCTCGGTGCCGGGGAGACCGATTTTTCCACCGTCTCTCCCGAGGACTTGGCCGAGGAGGCTTCCCGACAGTTGCTCGGACCCAGCTTCCGGCAAGCCGTTCAAAACCAGCCCCGGGAGGCGCACTGCCTTTCGGAAGATGCTTTGCTGCTGGGTGCCGAGCGTGCTTTCAAGAACGGAGCAAGCGCCGTTGAGGCGGCCGCGGCCCA
>JBFFHG010000281.1:0-5473 GCA_041557055.1 Desulfosarcinaceae bacterium | reverse complement strand
TTCAACGCAAGTACTCCCAGAGGGTCAATGAACCGGTTTTTAATGAGTGCACCCGGATGATCATCAACCATGTGGAGTTGATTCGCAACCTGGTGAACGAGTTTTCCGCCTTTGCCCGCTTTCCCACCGCCGATCCCAAGCCGTGCCGGTTGCCGCCCATAATTGAAGAGACAGTGGCACTTTACCGGGAAGGCCACCCCAATATCGATTTCCGGGTCACCATAACAGATGCCATTCCGGAGATGAACCTGGATTATCAGCAGATCAAGCAGGCCATGATCAACCTGGTGGACAATGCTGTTTCGGCGATCCGGTTCAGCGGGCATGTGGAGATCGGTGTTACCTGCGATACCATTCTCAAGATGGTGCGCATTGAGGTGGCTGATGATGGACAGGGCATTTCCGATGAAGATAAGATTCGACTATTCGAGCCCAATTTCTCCACCAAAAAGGCCGGCATGGGATTGGGTTTGACCATTGTCAACAGTATTATTACAGATCATAACGGCATGATCAGCGTGCAAAACAATCAGCCGCAGGGGGCAAAGTTCGTGATTGAACTGCCGGTCTGAAAAACGAATCTGTTTGTGCCGTTTAAGCAAATCCGTTTTATTATTTTTCAAGGTAATGTCGAAAGGATGACTGATTATGTTTCCGACCATTCTTGTTGTGGATGATGAACCGAGCATTGTTCAATCTCTCAGCGGCTTGTTGATTGATGAGGGGTTTGAAGTGGCGTCGGCGGGCAACGGCTATGAGGCCCTGCAGCAAATCGAGTCCAACGCCCCCGATCTTGTTTTGCTGGATATCTGGATGCCGGGTATCGACGGTCTCGAAACGCTTAAGGAGATCAAAAAAAGCAACCACCGCATCCATGTTATTATGATTACCGGTCACGGCACTATTGAAACCGCCGTGCAGGCGACCAAGCTGGGAGCTTATGATTTCATCGAAAAACCGCTGAACATCGAAAGGGTCATTGTTGCCATAAACAATGCCCTGAATTTTCGGCGCCTGGAAGAAGAGAATCGCTACCTGCGCAAGAAGACCATCGAAAAACATTCCATCACCGGCAACAGTGAAGCGATAAAGGCCCTCAAAGAGCACATTGCCGCAGTGGCCCCCACCGACAGTTGGGTGTTGATCAAAGGAGAAAACGGCACCGGCAAAGAGTTGGTGGCCCGCACCATTCACAATTTCAGCCAGCGGGCAACCAAGCCCTTAATCGACGTCAGTTGTGCGGCGATTCCCGAAGAGCTGATTGAAAGCGAGCTCTTCGGCCATGAAAAAGACGCCTTTCGCGGCGCTCACGCCAAAAAGATCGGCAAGTTTGAAATGGCTGACGGCGGCACCATTTTTTTGGATGAAATCGGTGATATGAGTCTTAAAACCCAGGCCAAAATTCTGCGGGTGCTTCAGGAAAAACAATTTCAACGGGTCGGCGGCAGCCGTATTCTGGAAATCGACGTGCGCGTCATGGCGGCCACCAACAAGGATCTGGAAGAAGAGATTCGCAACGGCACTTTTCGCGAGGACCTCTATTACCGCCTGAATGTCGTTCCCATCGAAGTGCCGCCGCTCAGGGAGCGCCGGGACGACATTTCCAACCTGGTGGAGATCTTTCTGGATGAAGCCGCCAAAAAGAGTCATTGCGCCAAAAAGAACGTGACGCCTGAGACCATGGAGCTGTTGACCCAGAACAATTGGCCCGGTAATGTGCGGGAATTGAAAAACCTGATCGAACGCCTGGTGATCATGGTCCCTGACGCGGTCATCGGCACCGAGCATCTGCCCAGACCGTACAATCCAAAAACGCGCGCCACAGGAACCTATTCCCTTGAGCCGTTTTTTGAAATAGAGCAGCTTAAAACCGCCAAGCTGGTTTTTGAAAAGCAGTTCATCCAGCACAAACTCAGTGAATTCGAGTACAATGTCTCCCGCACGGCCAAAGCCATCGGCGTCGAGCGCAGCTACCTGCACCGCAGAATAAGGAAACTGGAACAGGAAAACTGAAACCATGAGAATTATCAGCGGTCAGTTCAGAGGCCGCAAACTGCAGACATTCAAGGGATCTGACGTGCGGCCCACCTCCGACCGGGTGAGAGAATCCCTGTTCAACATCATTGCTCACAAACCGGTGAACGTTTCCGTGCTAGATCTTTTTTCCGGCACCGGCGCCCTTGGCATCGAAGCCCTGAGCCGGGGCGCTGAAATGGCCGTATTCGTGGACCGTAGTGTTCGCGCGCTGGCTCTCCTGCGCAAGAATCTGGATCATTGCGCGCTGCATCGCCGCACCCGGGCCATCCAATGGGATATCGCAAAGAATCTCAATTGCCTGCAAATCTATCCCAATACCTTCAATCTGGTGTTTTTGGATCCGCCCTACAACAAAGGATTCATTCCTTTGGCCATGCACCATTTGCTTCAAAGCCGATGCCTGGCCGCCGGCGCATTGCTGGTGGCCGAGCACGAGGCTCAAGCCCAGCCGGCGGTGGGAGCGATGCAATATACGATCATCGACAACCGGCGCTACGGCCGGACAGGACTCTCCTTTTACGCATACAGTCCAGTGTGACAGGCAGGTGCGCTTCAACGAATACGACATCCTCCTCCCTTGTCTTTTCTGTCTTGAAAGCACTTCTATGCACCCGTGCATTGCAGGTGCGGCCCCTGTATTCATCCGCTTCCGCTTGAATCGAGAATTCTACTGTTTCCCCCTCATATTGCAACGTTCCCCGTTCCATGCTAGAATCGGTGCGATCCAAAAAACTTATAGACGCAGCGTGCAGATGACGGAAGGAGACCATGAAAAGAATCGCAATTTATCCTGGATCTTTTGACCCGGTCACCAACGGCCACATCGATATCCTCTGCAGGGGAATCACCTTGTTCGATGAGGTCATTGTGGCTATTTTGCATAATCCCAGCAAGACGTCGCTGTTTACTCTGGATGAACGGATGGCCATGCTCCAGGAGAGCACGAAAGATATACCGGGAATCAGCTACGATGCCTTTGGCGGACTTTTGGTGGATTATGCCCAAAAGCGCGGCGCCCAGGCAATTTTGCGCGGCATGCGGGCGGTTTCCGATTTCGAATATGAGTTCCAGTTGGCTTTGATGAATCGCAAGCTGAATCGGGATGTTCAAACGGTTTTTCTGATGACCGGTTTGCGCTGGATTTTTACCAGTTCATCGATCATCAAGGAAGCGGCTCAGTTTGGCGGCGATATCACCGACATGGTTCCGCCCATCGTCAACCAGAAAATCATGGAAAAATTCGGGACGGCGCAGAAGCCGGTGCCGGCTGCACAATCTCAGATTCCGGGTTGAGAATTTTAAACAGTTTGAACGATTGCGCCGTTGATCTCCGATCACGCATTGCCGCGAATGGCGACGATTCCCATTGAGGTGTGTTATGGATTTATGGCAACTGAAAATTTTTTGTAAAGTAGTTGAACTCAAGAGCTTCTCCAAAGCCGGAGATGCTGTGCATCTGTCCCAGCCCACCGTCAGCAGCCACATCAAGGACCTGGAAGATCATTTCGGCACCCGCCTGGTGGACCGGTTGGCCCGTCAGGCCGTGCCGACCAAGGCAGGCGAGTTGTTATACGATTTTGCCCATCGCCTGATTGCGTTGCGAGATAAAGCTGAAGCCGTCATGGCTCAATTCAGCGGAAAAATCAAAGGGACTTTGACCATCGGCGGCAGTACGATTCCCGGCGGCTATTTGCTTCCCAGGATTATCGGCCTTTTTTCAAAAGATTATCCGGAGGTGCGCATCTCCTTGAAGGTGGCCGATACTTTGGAGGTTATGTCCCAGGTATTATCCGGTCGCATTGAGGCCGGTGTGGTGGGGGCCAAAAGCAATGACAAGCTTCTTAAGCAGACAGCGGTGGTGGCTGATGAAATGTGCCTGGTATTGCCTGCGGACCATCTCTGGTCTCGGCGGCAGCGAATAAAAATCAAGGAGCTGCTCGACGAGCCGTTTATCATTCGCGAACCCGGCTCGGGAACCCTGCGTTCCATTGAGCAGCAATTGCAAAAAAGGGGTTATAACATCGGTGATTTTAAGATCGTGGCGGAGATGGGCAGTACCGAGGCCGTGCGTCAGGCCATTAAGAACAAGGTCGGTCTCTCAATTTTATCGACCATAGCCGTGGCCGACGATATCCAGGCCGGTTTGCTCAAGAGCGCCACTGTTGAGGGGCTGAATCTGAAACGCAATTTTTATTTGACCACCCATAAACAGCGTACCCCTTCGCCATTGTGCAGCACCTTTATCGAATTTTTAAAGCAGGAATTGCCGGGTGCTTGATTAATTGGTTTGGATTCCCATATTGTGAAGGTGCAAGCGTGGTGTGCCGGTAAACAGGCACATGGGGTTTAATTTTAGCGGTTATCCCGGTCGAGGCAGGTTTCCCATGGCGGCGCCATTTTCAGCCAATGCCCATATCGTTTTGGAAAAGCGTTATCTCCAAAAAGATGCCGACGGCAGGGTTTCAGAAACGCCCAAAGAGATGTTACAACGGGTAGCCCATCATGTGGCCCAGGGCGACAGGGACTGGTCCAGACCCGATGCCGTTGTCCGGACGGAGAAGCGGTTTTTTCAAATGTTTTCCAATTTGTGGTTTCTGCCCAACTCCCCTACCCTCATGAACGCCGGAAACCGTTTGGGGCAGTTGGCCGCTTGTTTTGTGCTCCCCATCGAAGACAGCATGGAGAGTATCTTCGATGCCGTTAAACATACCGCCATCATCCATAAATCAGGCGGCGGCACAGGTTTCTCCTTTTCCCATATCCGTCCGGTCAACGATACGGTCTCCACCACCGCCGGCGTATCCAGCGGCCCGCTCTCTTTTATGGCGGTCTTTGATGTGGCGACTGAAGCCGTCAAACAGGGCGGCACCCGCCGGGGAGCCAACATGGGCGTGTTGCGGGTGGACCATCCCGATATCGAGGCTTTTATCAAGGCCAAGAACGACTTCAACTGCCTGACCAATTTTAATCTCTCCGTGGCCGTGACCAGCGGTTTTTTAGAGGCTCTGGAGAATCGGACCGACTATGACCTGATCAATCCCCGAACAGGGCATTCGGTGGGGCGCGTATCCGCGCAAAGGATTTTCGATCTGATGGTCGAATCGGCCTGGAACAGCGGTGAGCCCGGTATTGTTTTCATGGACCGCATCAATGACGATAACCCAACGCCGGCCCTGGGCCGGATAGATGCCACCAATCCCTGCGGCGAGCAACCCCTCTTGCCCTATGAGTCCTGTACCCTCGGGTCCATCAATCTGGCCCGCATGGTCACGGCCAAAGGTGTGCTGTTCAGCCGTCTGAAGCAGACTGTTCATGCTGCCGTGCATTTCCTGGACAATGTGATCGAGGTGAACCAATACCCGTTGCCGGTCATTGAAAAGATGAGCAAACAGACGCGCAAAATCGGTCTGGGGGTGATGGGGTTCGCTGATATGCT
>JBFFHG010000280.1:0-5483 GCA_041557055.1 Desulfosarcinaceae bacterium | reverse complement strand
TTTGCCCGATATCCGTGTTGTGCTCAAAAATGGGCCGTGCCCGGATCTCATGGAAAAAAGCCAGGATAACGACTTTTGCCAACACGACCAGGGTTGGATCGGCAAAAGGGGATTCTGTTTTCGGACCATCCCAACCTTGCGGTTTCATACGCATTTTGTTAGCATTGCGCATTTGTCGCCAATTTAAGGATCAGGGGTTGCCAGGAAAGCGCCATGCCGCGGTTTTATATCGAAGAATACTCAAGAGCTTTGGCCGGTAAAACGGTTTGTATCGTTTGCCGTGAGGGTATTTTGCGGGATTTTTTCAGCGCCGTGGTTGCAGATGTCAAATTTCTCAGCCGCCAGGGGATCAACACCACGCTGTATCACAACATCTCCAATCGCTTTGCCAATCAGAAGTATTTTCGTGATCTGGAGAGCCGGCTGCCTGAAACCCGAATTGTGCGCCTGCTGCCGGACCTGGATATCTATAACTACGTTCTGGACCATGAGGAGCGGGTCCACAAACTGATTTTCCTTGAACGCAAGTCGCTGGCCGATCAGGAGGGGCGCAAAATCAACGCCATTACCACCCAGGGCGTGCGCCAAAGCATCAACGCCTGGGGCGAGTTGATCTCCAATGTCAATTTCAAGGGGGCCCTGGAGCGGATCTGCACCCAGATCGATGCGGGTCACTATGAGCGTGTGTATATCATTCCCGCCGGCAAAAACGCCATCAAGTATGAGATGTTTACCATTGAGGGGCATGGCAGCCTGATCGCCAACAACTTTGTGGAGCGTTTCAAACCCATGGCGGCCGAAGAGGATGTGCGCCTGATCAACGGCATTCTCAAGCTCTATAAGCGGGAGGGTTTTCTTAAAACGCGCACAGAAGCCTATTTGCACGAACACAGGGCCAGTTTTTACGTAACCTTGATCGATGATATTGTGGTGGGGTGCGTGGAAAAAAAAATTGTGAACGACAACACGGTCGAAATTGCGGCCCTGGCGATCTCCACCAAGTTTCGCAATCAGCGCGTGGGCGTGTTCACGGTGCAGGCCTTTATGGAGCGGATGCAGCAGCAAGGGTATACGCGTTTTATCTCCCTTACCAACAATCCACGCCTCAAGCAGCTTTACAAAGCCATGGGATTCGTTCCATGCAGCCATCCGGAATACCGGGCCCGCCAAGCCGGTTCACCCGATGTGGCGATGTTTTTCAGGGAAGTCGGGTAAAACCCAATGATGCTCGTGCTCAACGCAACGGCGGACGCCATGGTAACCGCACAAAAACGATCGAGCGCTCTGATTGAGATGCACGGGCGCAATAAAAACAACCCTGCGCATGCCATATATGCGGCAGGCAACAAGGAGTAAGTTTGGCATGGACCTGCAAATCACGTTCGGCTTTATTGGATTCTTTCTGCTCTATTACGGCGCTGAATGGCTGGTGAAGGGGTCGTCCAGTCTGGCCCGCGGTCTGGGGATAACCCCCATTGTCATCGGATTGACAGTGGTCGCCTTTGGTACGTCAACGCCGGAACTGGTGGTCAGTGTGGTTTCGGCGGTTAAATCCAAAAGCATGATCGCCGTGGGCAATGTTGTGGGCAGCAATATTTGCAACATTGCCCTGGTGTTGGGAATTTCCGCACTATTCCAACCCATTGCAAGCCATCCGACGGTGGTAAGGCGCGATATCCCGATTATGGTGGCAATCGCCCTTTATCTGCTGGTGCTCTCGGCCGATTCCCGCATAGGACGCCTGGAGGGCGTTACCCTTGTGGCCGGTATCGCCCTGTATACCTTTCTCAATTACTATTGGGCCTCCAAGCCCGGCAGCCAAAAAACCGCCGAAAGGGTTGAAGCGCTGGCCGGCGAGGTGGCTGAGATGGGTTATGTATCATCACGTTCCAGGCAACTGCTGATGATCGGCGCCGGGGTGGCCGGCGTGGTCATCGGCGCCGACCTGGTGGTGGATACGGCTGTGATCGTTATGACCGCCCTGGGTGTAAGCGAAAAATTTATCGGCCTCACCATCGTGGCCTTCGGGACCTCCCTGCCCGAACTGGCCACCTCTGTGGTGGCGGCGATGCGCAAGGAGATGGATATCAGCATCGGCAACCTGGTGGGAAGCAACGTATTCAATCTTTTGAGCGTGTTGGGAATGGCCGCCCTGGTGCGCCCCATTTCCATACCCGGCGGTTTTTATGCATCCGGACTGTGGATCGACTACCTGGTGATGATCCTCATCAGCGCCCTGCCCTTTTTCATGATGCGCACGAGTTTCACCATAACCCGGCGGGACGGCGGAATTTTACTCGGGTGCTACACCGTGTACCTGGCCTATTTAATTGTCAGGGCTTAGGGAGTGAGCAACCCCCTCCGAAGCTGGAAAACAGACACAGACTTCGCTGCCCTTTCCGGCGTTGGAGGTGACGTCGATATAGCCGCCGTGATTCTTTATAATGCCGTAGACAGCAGCCATGCCCAACCCGCGGCCTTGAAACTTGGTGGTGAAAAAAGGCTCAAAAATCCTTTTCAGGGTGCGGTCATCCATACCGGCCCCATTGTCCAGCACGGAGAGGGCGACATATTCGCCCGGGGGTATGTTGCCGTATTTTGAGCAATTATCGTCAGTGATCAACACCTTGAAACAGGAGATGGTAATCAGACCGCTTCCGGTGACGGCCTCCGAAGCATTGGCCACAATGGCCGAAATAACCATCTGGATCTGGGTGACATCAATTTTGACCTTGGGCAAATCAGGGTCCAGCAATGTGTTGACGCAGATCCGGGGGGCGATGGTATGCCGGATCAGGTTCAAAGTGGTTTCGGTCACGGCGCTCAAATCATTGGGCTGTTCTTTATATTTGCCCCCTTTGGCATAAGCCAGCAGTTGGTTGGTCAATTGGGCCATCCGATCGGATGTATCCAATATGGGTTGAGAATAGGCGCTGAACTGGGGATCATGGCCATAGTCTTGTTCCATTAATTCAATGTTGCCGGTGATAACAGCCAGGGCGTTGTTGAACTGGTGAGCAATGCCGCCGGCCAGAGTGGCGATGGCCTCGGTCTTACGGGCCTCCTCCAATTGTTCCGCCATGCGCCGCCGGGCCGACTCGGCCTGCTTGCGTTCGGTGATGGGCAGCACCAGTTCCAAAACCGCCCGAACCCGTCCCTCTTCATTGCGAATGGGGGTGGTCACAATCTGAAACCATAACGAATTGCCATTGACGTCGAGATGCTGTTGCTCGTGGACCGCTTTTTCGCAACCTTGCTCAAACACCATGCGCGCACCGCACGCTTCGCAAATACGGTCGCGCTGATAGTGTGATTTGTAGCACGGCTGCCCCTGCACCTCTCCAAAGGTCTCCTTGAAAATCCGATTGGCCCATAAGGTACGATATTTCTTTGAAATCACAGTCAGACCGGCGCCGATGGTGGTGGTAATAATCTCCAGGCGATCACGCTCCTGGCGCAGGCGCTCTTCAATTTTCAGGCGCTCTCTCATTTCATTTTGCAGGGTAAGGTTGGCCGCCTCCAAGGCTCGGGTTCGTTCCGTCACCCGCCCGGCCAATTCAATTTTGGCGGACATCAGTTGGCGGTTGGTGCGGGCAAAATTATGGGAGGTGAAAACCATGAGCACCAAATAGAGCGCCCCCAGGCCGGCTATCATCAAGTGCATGGCATCATTGAAAGTCAGGAAACGAATAATCATGAATAGAATGGGTACCACTGAGAACGCTTTAAGCGCCAACGGCATACCGGCGTAAAGATTGGCCGAGCCGGTCATGATTCCGCATATGATAAAGGCAAGGCAAATCTGATGGATCGTGGATTGGGAGGGAAAGATGATCAGCATGGTTGCGGCCCATAATAATCCCGTAGCGGCCAGCCCGCTGATATTCCAACGCCCCCATTTTTTAGCCTGCCCCAAAGTGATTTCGCGACGCCCGTATTGGTAAATGAGAACGGCGCGCAGGGTCGTGACCAAGAGCATGACCGCGAACCAGGCATCCAAATACCGGTTGTTAACCTGACCCCGAAGCAAAAACATCAGGGCGCCGGCATTGATCAGGGTCCCGGCAACGCCCAGATGGGATTGTTTGAAGAACAAATTGATGATTTCGACTTCAATCAGCTCTTCCCGGCCGATCCAAGCTGACCGTGCCTGATCGTCATTTTGGGAAAATTGGATGGGCATCTTTGAACTCGGAAAAATCTTAGGTTGAATTCAGTAGCACCCCTGGATTTAACATGCAAAAATTTCAATTCAATCCAGTGGCCTCAAGCCGCTTAGGGTTCGCGGCGGGCCGTAAAACAGATGTGGCTTTTCCGGGTTTCAGGTTCATCAGGCCGATGCCCGCGGCCACCGCACTGCCGCCCAAAACAATGCACCGCAAAATGGGGCGCAGGGCAGCGCCAGGCCTCAGCTCGTCATTCTGTTGCCGGCTCATGGATGGGGGGCCCATTTCAATACATAGTCGATAAAACAGGCCACATTTCCGGCCACATAGGCCACATTACAGCGTTCGGCCAGCTCCGGATCGAACTTGAAAACCGGTCCGCCGGCAATCAGAGCGGTTTTTGAACATAGGCTGCGCCCGATACGGCAAAGATCTTCATCCGAATCAAGCTGCAATACCGTCAACCCCAGAAAATCAGGTTCATGGCGATGGCACGCAGCCACGATATCTTCAGGTTTTTGCAACAATCCCAGAAAAATAACATCCATGCCGAGCACATCGGCATACCGTTGTATAATCTGAAGTCCCTGGCCGAGGCCGTCATCAATGGTGGCGGTCAGCATAAGGGGCCGAACAGCCCACAAACCGTTAACCTGGTGGACCTGTTTCCAGAGAACCAAATCATCGGCTGTGGATTCCAAATCCGGGTGCGAGGGCAGCCCCTGTGAGATCCACACCTGGCTCAGTTGAATCAATTTCCCCTGTAAACCCAGGGTTGCATCACCCATGACATTATATCCCTCAATATTGAGTTGATAGTGTCCCAGCGTCCGGGCAACCGGGGCGTGACGGCTTCCGAATCAAAATCGTATAGGGCTAAAATGAAAAGCTGTCAAAGCAAAAAAACAATTGGGCTTGTATAATGGCCCCTTCAAATGTATGCTGCGAGAACCCCATCTTGAGATAACTCAATTATCAATTATACAATAGTAAGGAGGCGTACTGATGAACAAGACGGATTTAATCAATGAAGTTGCTGAGGTCGTGGGCACCCAAAAATTGGCCAAAGAGGCTGTGGATTGCGTCATTAAAACCATTGGCGATGCCTTGGCCAACAACGATGCCGTCCAGATCTCCGGGTTTGGCAGCTTCAAAGTCAGCGAGCGCAAGGCCCGTACCGGCCGCAATCCCCAAACCGGCCAGGCCATTGAAATTCCGGCCGGCCGAGTCCCCCGGTTTGTCGCTGGAAAAGCCCTGAAGGACGCCCTAAACTAGCCGGCTTCTTCAGGTTGCTTGAGGGTGCTTAGCTCAGCTGGG
>JBFFHG010000279.1:0-5499 GCA_041557055.1 Desulfosarcinaceae bacterium | reverse complement strand
GGCCCAGCCGCTGCATCATAAGGCCGCAGAAAAACGCGGCCACAACAATCAGAATAATATCGGTTGCAATACCCATATTGTTATCAAAGCGACAATGAATTGCGCGCCGCCTCTTTTGGTCGGCCCGGTGATTGGAATTTCATGGAATGATTGATGGGACAAATACGCCGGAAATGACAATCGGCCGTCACTGCGAACCCGTATCCCCGAAAAAAACGCCCAGCCGATGCCTTAAAAGCCCTATAAGCGCCTCATCCATGTATTCAAATTCATCCGGGATATCCAGGCAGATGATCCTCTGTTTGTTAATGTTGTTTCTAAATCTCTTTTGCAGTTTGCGCCGATGCGCTTTTTCCATCACGAAAATATAATCAGCCCATTGCACCAATTGCGGCGTTGCAGGAACAATCGCGCTGTGGTCCAAACCGGCGGATCTGACTTCAAATCCTGCGCAATCGGAGAATATCGTTTCAGCGGTCGGGCTTCTTAATCTGTTCTGGCTGCATAGAAATAGAACGTGTTTCATCAATGAATCACCAGTGCCACCCCTATCTCGTGTCCATCCATAAATGGTCAATTTGCCTGTTTCTGGATGGACACTGTCTCTTCTGGGGGCTCGAAGAGACGTATCATCTGGTCCAATGCAGGCTGCCCCGGCCCGCCTCAAAAGGCGCATCAAAATTCCATTTTTAAATATAGTAAATAACAGCCTGAAAAGTCAATCAATTCTAATCTGAAGCGGAAAATGATTCACCCCATTGTTATGGAATCGTTGGGTTTTGGCAATTTGCGGACCGCACGTCTCCAAAGCCATTGCGCTGTTCTTCCAAAATCGCCCCTCTTTGCCGGAGAGGCGATTTAAAAAATGCGGCCATTGATCGGTCAAATGGGGGAATATAAATTTAGGCCGTTGTATTTACAGAAAAAAGAGCCCCATCGTCATTCGTATTACCGCCAAACATGGCGAGCATATTGGATGCCTGGTCCTGCCCATTGCCCAGCGCAGCCATCTTCAAATAGCTTTCAATGACGGACGATGATGTGGACCGGGAGCCATCCGCCTGGGCGGTCATGCCCCCGGGAGGCGGGGGCCCTTCAGGTCGATTGGCCTTCATGGCCGCCCGGGTCTCATCCTCGCTGAGCAGACCGTCTCCATCCGCATCATAGGTGGCAAACAGCGCCTCGACATCCACTTTCTCACCGGTGGCTTCGCTTATTTTGTCGGCCAGGGTCTGAAACTCTGTTTGATCAAGGCCCCCGCTGCTGTCCTGATCCACCTTGCTGAACATTTCCGCCGGGTTCGGACGATCCCCCATGGCGGTGTTTTGCGCCATTCGTCCGGACATCCCTGCGGATGCCGAGCGACTCCATGTTGCGGACATTTGTCCCATGTAATAAATACTTGAACCAATACTGCTGATTGTCATGACAAGCCTCCTGAAACCTAATGGGTTTAAATTCCCTTATCCCAACCGCCGACATCAAGCGATAAGGATATGGACCTGAACGCCTTTTAGGATCCGTTCAAACCAACGGATTATCAGCCATATCGTCTAAAAAGTGAGATGCTTTATGGTGGTTGTGTAACGTGTTTGTAACTATTTGCAACAGTGCCGATCTGTTGGACGCGGGGTTCCCGATTTTATGAATTCAACTTTCGGGGTTGATTTGGTTTGCGGCGGGAGCGGCAATCCCATTTATTGAAAACCGGTCAAAAGAGAGGCTGCCGGGGAAAAGACACCAAGTCCCAAACAGTCATTAAAACGCATGACCGTCATGGCCGACAAACAGATAGCCGACACCTCGAACGGTTTTGAGGTAATTGGGGTTTTCGGCGTCATCACCCAACTGCTGGCGGATTCGGGAGATATAGACATCCACGGAACGATCGAACCTGTTGTATTTTTGCTGATACAGCGCTTCGTAAAGCTCTTGCCGGGGAACCACGCGCCCCGATCGTTTAACCAGATACCAGAGCAGTTCAAACTGCATGGTGGTTAAATCAACGGGCTGGCCGGCCAGGAAGACCTCGCGCCGGGCGGCATCCACCAGCAGCTCGCCCACCCGCATCTGACGGTTGCTCCCTTTGCATGCCGAACCATGCGCGCGTTTGAGATGCGCATTGATTTTAGCTGCCAAAAGAGCCGGTGAAAGGGGCGCAAGGATATAGTCGTCGGCGCCCCGGTCAAAAGCCAGCAACTGGGCGGCTTCGTCCCGATCCTGCCCCTGGAAAAGAATTACGCCGTTGTAATACGGCCGAACCGCGCTGCACACTTCATATCCGCCGGCCACCGGAAGCCTGGCATCCAGGAGAACGATGTCAGGAACCCGAGTGACGATCTGGTCAATGGCCTGCCCGCTTTCCGGAATACAACGAACCGAAAAATCCTTGGGGGCGAGGTATTCAACCAACGGGTGAACGGTTCCACGGTCCGATTCACAAACAAAAATTGTAGGACGATTTCCAAGAACAACCGTAGCCATCTGAACTTCTCCTTTTCCATTCATTCATACCGCAGCGCTGCAATGGGGTCCATGTGGGCTGCTTTTTTGGCTGGAAAGTATCCGAAAGCAACGCCCACAGCCCCTGAAAACAGGAAAGCCGCAGCCACAATACCAGGCTTGAAAACAAAGGGTACGCCGATGAACCGGGCGCCGATTCCGGCGGCACACAAACCCGCGGCAATGCCGATCAGCCCGCCGAAGGCGGCCAGCACCACGGATTCCACCAAAAACTGCATCAACACCTCCCGCTCCAGGGCGCCGATGGCCAGCCGGGTGCCGATCTCGCGGGTACGCTCGGTCACGGAGACCATCATGATATTCATGATACCGATGCCCCCCACCAAAAGGCTGACACCGGCCACGGCGCTCAACAGGGCCGTCAGAACGGTTGTTGTGCCGGTAAGGGTATCGATGAGTTCCTTCATGTCGCGAACGTGAAAATCATCCTCCCGGCCGACTTTTATTTTACGGCGCTCACGCATCAAACGCTCGATATCGGCTTTGACGATCTGCGTGGAAACACCGTCCGCCACAGAGACGATAATGGTTCGGACATCGGTGTCGCCCGTCATTCGACGCTGCAGGGTGCGCAGGGGAATAATGACGATGTCGTCCTGATCGTCGCCGAAATTGGACTCTCCCTTTTCCTTGAGGGTCCCGATCACCTTGAAGGAAATTTTCCCCAGGCGCATGGTTTTGCCCACTGGGGACGCCTTGCCGAAAAGCGCCTTGTATACCGTATACCCCAAAAGGCAGACACCTTTGCCCGATTTCAATTCACTGGCGGTAAAGATGCGGCCCTCCGCCAGTTGCCACCCCTGGACGGTGAGAAACGCATTGGTGGCGCCGGTTACGGATGTGGACCAATTGGCACTGCCATAGATCGCCTGCTCCGACCCCTCGGCCGTCGGTGCCACGGCTTTCAGTCCGGCCACGCTGTTTTCAATGGCTGTGGCATCGGCGATGGTAAACGCATCCGAACTGGAGCGGGCGCCGCCCGGCCCCCGCATGCCCTGTCCGGGACGCAGATGCAGCATATTGCTGCCCAGTTTGGAAATATCGCCGGTTACCTTGGCCGTGGCCCCGCTGCCCAGTGTGACCATGGTGATGACAGCGGCAACACCGATGACGATCCCAAGGATCGTAAGCGCGGAGCGCAATACATTGCGTCGAATGGTCCGCTGGGCCAGCAAATAGGTTTCCCATAGCATCATGACGCCACCCGATCTTTTGATAATCCCCTTCATGGGAGATGGTTTGCATTTGCAGTCAAAGGAGAGACGGCATATCTCCAATGAAAAGCAGCGGGGCTCCTAAACCCGGCGTTATTTTTCTATCGTGGTGCAAGGCACCCGGCTTGATGCAAAACCGTCCATGGTGATGCAGCCGTCTTGGAATTGGATCTGCCGGTCGGCAAAGGCAGCCATTTCAGCTTCATGGGTCACCATCACAATGGTGATACCCTCCCGGCGGTTGAATCCCAGAAGCATTTCCATGATTTCCCTGCTCCGGACGGAATCCAGATTCCCGGTGGGCTCATCGGCCAATAAAACCCGGGGCTTGCCCACAAGGGCCCTGGCGATGGCCACCCGCTGCTGCTGGCCTCCGGACAACTCCCCGGGCGTATGGCGGGCCCAGTTTTCCAATCCCACGGCCGACAATGCTGCCAACGCCTGATCACGGCGCGCTTTTGCCGGCACTTTGCGATAGATCAACGGCAATTCGACGTTTTCAAGGGCCGATGTGCGGTTCAGAAGGTTGAACCCCTGAAAAATGAATCCCAGGAAATGCCGACGCAGCATGGCCCTCTGATCCCGCGACAGTTTATTCACCTTCACGCCGTCGAAACGATAGGCTCCCTGGGTGGGGGTATCGACACATCCAATAATGTTCAAGCAGGTGGATTTTCCCGACCCGCTGGGGCCCATCATGGCTACGAACTCTCCCTGGCGGATGTTCAGATTGATGCGGTCCAGGGCCCTCATAGCCGCCCGGCCTTTTCCATAAATCCTGGTGACATCCCCGAATTCAATCAAATTACGTTGTTCCGGACATCTCTGCGCCATCTGATCACCCACCCGTGGCAATTGCATTGACAATGACCTGCGTCCCTTCGTGAAGCTCCCGTGACGCGACAGCCGTCAAGGCCCCGTCCGTATCACCCTTCTCCACCGCGACAGGAACCGGATGGTTCTCTTTCAGAACCCATACACAGGGCTGTACGCTATTGGATTCCGGAGCTTCTGCCCCGGTGTTCTTTTTCAGCGCCCCACGGGGAGGCGGTCCGGGCATCAGGGCGTTCAACAGGCCGCGCTTTGTCTTTTGGCTTTGATCCGGTTTGGGGGGGGTAAAACGCAAGGCGGCATTGGGCACCAGCAGGGTTTTTTCTATTTTCAGGACGGTGATGCTCGCTGTGGCGGTCATCCCCGGCCTCAGCAGAAGATCCGGATTATCCACGCTCATAACGGTTTTGTAAGTCACAACGCCGTCCGTGGTTTCAGCACCGTACCGCACTTGGGTGATCTGTGCCTGGAAAGAACGATCCGGATAGGCATCCACCGTAAAAACGGCCGATTGCCCCTCCCTGACCAGCCCCACATCGGCCTCATCCACATCCACCTGAAGCTCCATGCGGCGCAGGTCCTCGGCCAGGGTGTAAAACACCGGGGCTTCCAGGGAAGCCGCCACGGTCTGCCCCGGTTCCGCATCCCGGCTGAGCACAATACCGTTGACAGGTGAGTAGATCACCGTCTTTTTGAGGTCGGCTTCATCCGATTTAAGGGCGGCTCTGGATTTTTCGATGGCCGCCGCCGAAGCAGCCAACGCGGCGATGGACCGCTCGTGATCAGCTTGCGCCTCTTCCAGATCTTCCAGTGAGGGCAGTTTGCCTTTTGTGAGTTCACGCGTCATCTGATAACGTTTTATTTTTTTTTCATTGGCATTGCGGGTTGCCAGGGCCTCTTGATAATTGGCTTGGGCCGAGGCCAGTTCCGC
>JBFFHG010000278.1:0-5500 GCA_041557055.1 Desulfosarcinaceae bacterium | reverse complement strand
CCCAGAATCTCCGATGCTTTGGTCTGGTTTCCTTCGGTTTCGGCCAGGACATGTATTATGTATTCTTTTTCCATGTCTTCCAACGTCTTGGATTTATGCGGCGACTCGTAATGTCTTGCCCTCATGTGGGCCGGAAGATCATCCGGCTGGATCACCCCCGAATCGGTCAGCAGGGCGCACTTTCCCATGACGGCTTTGAGTTCGCGAATATTGCCCGGCCAGGGGTATGAAGACAAGATCGCTTGTGCTTCCTTGGAAACCCCCGCTTGGACGCCGTTGTGCGGCAAACTCTCCAGAAAATAATCGGCCAGGGCCAGAACGTCCTCCGGTCTCTCTCTGAGCGGTGGAATGACAATGGTGAATTCGGTGATGCGATAGAACAGATCGCTGCGCAGGGTGCCCTCCTGAATGGCTTTGCGGATATCCAGATTGGTGGCCAGTACGATACGGGTATCCACATGCTGCTCCTTGGTTTCGCCCACCCGTCTGAACCGCCGCGTTTCCAGAAAACGCAGGAATTTTTTTTGCAGCTCCAGATCGATGTTTCCTATTTCATCCAAAAAAAGCGACCCTGTGTGACTTTTTTCCACAAGGCCGACCTTGGCTTCAGTGGCCCCGGAAAAAGCGCCTTTGCGGTGACCATACAACTCACTCTCGGCCAGATTGTGAGAAAGCAGACCGCAGTCCACAACCACAAAAGGACCGTTTTGGCGCAGGCTCTGTTGATGGATCTGCCTGGCCAGAACATCTTTGCCCACGCCGGTTTCACCATGGAGCAAGATGGTATGTTCGGTTGTGGCAACACGCCCGGCCATCTGATAAACAGCCTGCATGGCCGAGCTCGGACACATGACCAAACGCTTCGATTTTGGCACTTTGCCGCAAACAAATTCCGACGGTTGCGAACTCGTATCCTTGCTGTTCGACATGGCTTTTTGGACAATTGAGAGCAGCTCATCAAGCTTAAACGGCTTGGTCACATAGTCCCGCGCTCCCAGCTTGAGCGAACTCACGGCAGACTGGATGTCGCCGTATCCCGTAATCATGATGACCTCGGTGGTGCTGGATATTTCCTTGATCTTTCTTAATACCTCAAGGCCGTTTAACTTGGGAAGCTTGATATCCAACAGGATGACATCAAACGGCTTTTGCTGGATAAGCGCCAAGCCCTCTTCACCATTTTTGGCGGTGGTTACGTCATAGCCTTCTAAAGAAAACTCATCGCGGATCAAGCGGCGGATATTCTGCTCATCATCAATGGCTAAAACAGTTCCCAGACTCATACTTAAACCTATCCTCTCCCTTATTGGGAATTTCATGAATAAGCTTACACCCTAACGGTCTATAAACAAGATTGAAAAACAGAACATTTGCGCATCTGTTACTTGCCTTGACCACTTTGCTCACCGCAGGCCGTGTAGGGAAAATATATCGCTAAGCTGTTGCCCATTTCCTCAGACATTTCAAACTGCATCACGCCCTTGTGATGCTGAACAATATTGTAGCAGATCGACAGGTCCACTTCACTGCCCGAACCTGAAAAGTCGTTCGAGTGCCCCGCAGATGCTTCGGAGCATTCTCGATCCCCTTGGCGGCCGCTGTCGGACAGAGCAATCTTTACTTGTTTGCCGTCACTCAATGAGCGTATGGACAGGTTGCCGCCGTCTTCGACAGATTTGAATGCCCGGATCAAAAGATTCAGAAAAAGATGCTTGAGCTGTGATTTTTTGCCGTGAACGGTATCAGCTCCCGGGGCAAGACGGGCATCGTAGTTCACCCTGATATTGTGATCTTTGGCCCGCTGCCGGAATAGCGACAGAGTGCCGCGAATGATCGCGTCTATGGAAATGATATCGAAATCGTCTGAAGAATTCCGGCTGAAGTCCTGCAAATTGTAAATGATGTCTTTGCAGCGGTATGCTTCGGTGTTAATGATTTCCAGATATTCTTCAAAGGCAACCATCTGTTTGTAATCCAATTCGCCCTTGGGATACTTCAGGCGTTTAAGCAACGCTTCGGAAAATCCGGCAATAGAAGTCAACGGATTGTTGATTTCATGCGCCACGCCGGCAGCTAAAAATCCTATGGCGGCCATGCGGTCCGCCCGCATCAGCTTATATTCGTATTCTTTTCTTTCGGTAATATCGCGCATCAGCAGGATGATCTCGTAAACGCATCCGGAAGGGTCACGCACCGGCGAAGTGGTCCATTCATAATACCGGCCGCTGTCATCGGTCTCATTGACGAAGATCTCTCCGGTTAAATTCTCCTGGCTCTGCATGGTTTGAAGGACCGGACAACGGCTGCAGACATCGCTCTTTTGAAAAAAGGCCCGGTAACATTTCTCTCCGATGAATGCCGTATCCGGGAAATTGGTTTTCTGGACTTGATTGACAAAAACAATGTTGAGCTGGCGATCCAGGATGGTCAGGCCGTCGCTTATGCTGTTGAATATTGCCTCCAGCTTGTTGTGACGCCGGGCCAGCTCGATATTCAGCGACTCCAACTCCTTGATTTTTGACCGGGTTTCCTTGAAATAGCCGATCTTGGAATAGCCGATCCCTTTAAAGTCAGGATTTTCACCTTGGAATTTCGGGTTTTTCATAGGCATGACCTATAAGGCGTCCCTGTACATGGCTTCAATTTCAGCAGTACCATATCTTTGCGGATTGGTCATCATGCACAAATCCTCGGCTGCATCCAGGGCCAGTCGCGGGATATCCTCCTGTTTCACACCGAGTTGGGAAAGCTTGGTGGGGATATGCAGCGCCTTGATCAACGTTTCGATGCGCCCCGGCACCAGTTCGGCGGCTTGGGCCTTGGTCTTGCCACGGGTATCAATGCCCATGGCATTGGCAATCAGGGCGTATTTTCCCGGTGCATGTTCAAGATTCTTTCTCAGCACCACGGGCAAAAGAATCGCGTTGGCCAACCCGTGGTGAATATCGTAGACCCCGCCCAGCGGGTGAGCCAAAGCATGCACAGCCCCCAGGATGGCGTTTGAAAAGGCCGCACCGGCCTCCAGACTGGCAATGGCCATGCCCTCCAGCGGATCAAGGGATTTTTTGTAAACCGCCTCACACAGATTGCGAAAAACCAGCTTGATGGCGTGGCAGGCATGGGGGTCCGTCAGCGGCCAGGACAGAGACGACACAAAAGCTTCGATGGCATGGGTCAGAGCGTCCATGCCCGTTGATGCAATCAATTCGGAAGGCTCGCTTTGCAGCAACCGGGGGTCTATCAGGGAAATATCGGGCATGATGGCCCGGCTCAAAATGGTCATCTTGACCTTTTTTGCCTGGTCCGCAATGATGGCAAACTGGCTGACATCCGAGCCGGTTCCCGCCGTGGTGGGGACGCAAATCAACGGCGGAATCGGCTGGGTGATCAAATTGCACCCCACATAATCCTCGATACGGCCTTGATTGGACGCCAGGATGGCGATGCCTTTGGCGGTGTCCATCGGACTGCCGCCCCCGATGGCGACAATCACATCGCACTCCCGGCGGCAATATTCCAACGCCCCCTCTTCAACCTGGAACGATCTGGGGTTGGTGACCACGTTGTCATAGACTACGGATTTCAAGCCCTCCTGCTTCAAATAACCCTGGGCCTCGTCGATCCATCCTTTGGCTATGATACCGGGGTCCGTGACCAATAACACCCTGTCACCGCCCATGCGGCGACTGCACTGGCCAAGTTGCTTTAACGAACCTCGTCCGAAAATGATTTCCGGAATTTCAAATTTCAACAGGGGTTCCAATTTGTCGGGCATTGATCAACCTGCCTTTATTCTGAATTCGTGTGTTTTTCTGACCAAATCGTCCACGCGGCCCTCAAGACGGGTCAGCAAAAAAAAGGCCGCGTCCTGATGCGCATTCAGTTTCGATTGGAATTGATCCGTAAGTTGCAGGCATTCCAGCAAAATACCATGGGCTTTGACCGTCTTGATGAAAATTTTATCCGCCACGGCATCGAGTCTTAAGATGAGTTTTTCAATCCGGTAGGTAATTTCGCGGGCAGGCCCCCTTGCGGAGATGATGTCCCGCCAGATTGCATTCAATCGGATGATCGTCTTTTTTCCGTTCGGTAACAGATGCATAGCGCCATATCCACTCCATTCAAGAGACAATATCATTGGAACTATAGCAAGCATTGCATATTTTTTCCAAATGGTATTTCAAAATTGAATTCAATTTATTTTTTTTCAGAGACGACACAGAGCTGCCAACAGGCCGGTGCCGGCATTGATGAAAGGCGCCCGGCCGCACCAGCATAACCGCCTTGAAAAACCCACAGCCCCGGTCACGATCTGTACATATCCGCCATGCTGGCAAACATGCAAAACCCGAAAAACACCAATTTATTTTCAAGTGTTATTAAAAGGCGGGTTGCAAAATGAATTGACCGGGATTCACGAGATCCCGATTGGGGAACACACGCCGGCGTTGTGTTTTCACCCCTGACAATCAACCGGCAAGCGGTCCGGTCCTGGAAACAGCTTCACGGAAAGCTCCTGGAGCTTGTATTTTTGCACCTTACCGCTGGCCGTCATGGGATAGGCATCCACAAACGCGATGTGCTTGGGAATCTTATGCCGGCTGATCCGCCCCCGGCAAAAATCGCGAATGTCTTCGGCCGTCAAACCGGACGCCGCTTTTTTTTTGACAAAGGCCCCGACCTCTTCACCGTATTTCCTGCTGGGCACCCCCACCACCTGAACATCGGCAATGCCGTCGATCCGGAAAAGAAACTCCTCGATCTCCCGGGGATAGATATTTTCGCCGCCCCGGATAATCATATCCTTATGGCGCCCGGTGATTTTAAGGTAGCCCTCTGCATCCATGAACCCAAGATCACCGGAGTGCAGCCAACCATCGGCATCGACGGCTTTGGCGGTGGCCTCGGGCATGTGGTAGTATCCCTTCATCACATTGTACCCGCGGCAACACACCTCCCCCTGCTCCCCCGTACCGAGCACCCGGCCGGAGTCCGGATCGACGATCTTCACCTCGATATGGGGCATGACCCGGCCCACACTCTCCGTGCGCCGGCGGATATCATCCTCCGGCAGGGTCTGGGTAATCACCGGCGAACCTTCGGTCAAACCGTAGCAAATGGTAATTTCGTGCATATACATTTTTTCGATCACCTGACGCATGATATGCACCGGACAGGGCGACCCAGCCATGATACCGGTGCGCAGGGACGCAAAATCGAATTTATTGAACAGCTTATGTTCCAGCACGGCGATAAACATGGTCGGCACCCCGTAGAGGGCGCTGCACTTTTCCTGCTCCACGGCCGCCATCACCTGCACCGGATCGAACTTTTCCAAAATCACCAGAGTGGCGGCATGGCTCACCGCCGCCAGCACGCCCAGCACGCAGCCAAAGCAGTGAAACAGCGGCACCGGCAGACATACCCGGTCGGCATGGGTAAACTTTTGATTTTCCCCGATCCAAAAGCCGTTGTTGCCGATGTTGTAATGGGTCAGCAT
>JBFFHG010000277.1:0-5512 GCA_041557055.1 Desulfosarcinaceae bacterium | reverse complement strand
ATCAAAATCCTTATTGTCATATTTTCCTGTGCATTGGTTGTCAGCACGGGCAACGCCGAATATCTGGAAAAAAGATTTGTAATCTTCAACAGCGAGGGAGCGCCTGTCTCCCTTGGGTTTGAAACAACCGTTTCGCAGGTGCTTGGTAACAGGAAACTTGCTCAGATGGGCTATGTCGATGTCACCGCAGCGCCGTTCAATGCCGATTTGACCGGAAAAAACGATAGTACAAAAGCGATTCAGGGCGCCGTGGACTTTGCCCGGGATAATCAGATGGTGACGTTTTTTCCAAGCGGTGTTTATCTTGTTTCCGATACCATCAACTGTCAGCAGGATTACATGTCGCTGTCCGATGATTCCGTTATGAATGCCCGGAAGCATCCGTGCGCTTTGGTGGGATCAAGATCGGGGCCGAGGCCGAAAATTCGCCTGGCTCCCAATTCACCGGGGTTTGGAAATTCCGATCGGCCTAAATATGTTGTGCATTACTGGGCCCGGTTGGCAAGCGATGTCAAAAAACAGGTTCAGCAGCCAAATTTGTCCATGAACCAGGTTTTCATCAATCTGGATATCGAGATTGGAAGTGGCAATGCCGGAGCTGTCGCCTTACGGCACAGAGGCGCTGAAGGATGTGCCGTGCAGGAGTGTTTTATTGACGCAACGCACGGCCACACCGGCTTTGAGGGCGGTATCGGTTCCGGCGGAAGCATTGCGGATCTGACCGTTCTGGGTGGACTTTACGGAATGAATATGCAGGAAACGCAGCCGGCACCCACCATTTCCGGCATCAAGCTGCTCGACCAGACAAAAGCGGCGATTGTGTACGGTGGACGGCAAAGCCTGTCCGCGGTGGGCGTTGAGGTTCGAACCAGCACCACCGGCCCGGTGATCATCGGGGCGCCTTGCTGGATGGGCCCGCATCACGGCCAAATTAGTCTGGTCGATTCGGCCATCACTTTTGAGACGCAAGAGGGCACGGCTATTGATTCGTCCGCCTCCCTGTATCTTGAAAATGTGTATGTCGAAAACGCAAAAACCGTTGTCCAAGCCGGGGGCGAAGAGGGGATTGCCGGCAGCCCGGAGAAGATCGTTCATGTGAAGCAATATGCTCGAGGCCGCGATCCGAAAAAATGGAACGACATCCGGTTTGAGATGCCGGCCTATCTTGATGGAAAACGGTCCAGAATGGTGGTGAAGGATGCAGCCGATGTCGAAAAACTGCCGGAAGATATTCGCACCAGGCATTTGTGGCAGGATTTCATGAATATTGGATTTGAAACTCAGGGCGCGGCTAACGTAAAGGATGCGCCGTACAACGCAAAAGGTGATGGCGTCGCTGACGACACGGCCGCATTGCAAAAGGCTGTGAATGAGAATGAAATCATATTTCTGCCTAAAGGATATTATCGTTTGTCGCGTTCGTTGACACTCAAACCCGAGACAAAAATAACAGGCGTGGCAAAACATCTGGCGGTTCTGATCGTGACCGGGCCCGACGGCTCATTCTCCGACCCGCTTAAGGCGGCGCCGATGGTGACAACCGCCCAAACGGTCGATGCATCGACGCTTCTATCCTTTTTGGAAATCATGGTGCCCTTGCCTGTGGTGGGGGCTTATGCCCTGCAATGGCAGGTGGGCGGCAACTCCGTTGTTCGCGACGTCAACTTCCGAAATCGATTCCTGAAAGGAGCGACTGGCAGCAAAGACGAAAAGATGGATTTTCCCCTGGTACTGGTTGAAGGCTATGGCGGCGGAAAATGGTATGATTTCAACGCCGGAAACCGTTTCAACCAGGGCGCAGGTTACAGGCATTTGTTGATAAAGGATACCAAAGGGCCTTTGGCCTTTTATCATTGTTCACCGCAACATGCCGCCTCCGATGCCAACCTTGAGGTACGGAATGCGGAGAACATTGTGTTTTACGGCGTCAAAGGGGAGAGCTTCAGTGCGCCTATCGTTCTGGTAAACAGCGCCAGGCACCTCAAGGTATACGGCTATGGCGGCAACGCCCATTCAAAACCCGGCGGAGCGCTGTTTGTTTTTCACGACGCCGAGGATATTCTTCTGGCCAATATTGTGGATACGCCGGCCTGGTTCAAACAGGAAAATCAAGACTCAGATTATTGGTACATGATCAGCGACACCTACAAAGAGATGACGATTACGACACGAAGATTCGATCGCCCTGTTCTGTATCGCAGAGACCTCCACCAGGCACCCAAAAGTTTAAGGCTATGGCGATAACGCCCATTGAAAACCCGGCGGCAAACATTGTCTTTGTTCAAACAAAAAAACACAAGTCACGGCTTGGTACGTCATGACCGGTGACATTTATCCCTATCGTTGCATAAAAAAGACGGCGAAGATATAATGGAATACTATGCTGTTTTTATTATTGCCGTCAGCTTTTTTATGGGGGTTTTTCTTCTTACAAAACCGATCATGGCTGTTTGGGCGATTCTTATATGGTCCATGGTCGTTTCCGGGACGGTTATTTATTTTTTTCCGGTTGCAGCTAGAATCCAATGGGGGAACGCTTTTCTTGCTTTGATGTTGTTTCTGCGTGTTTTTCTCGACATTCTGTTCGGCAGGTCCGGCGCGCGTCGCTTTCCCCTCTATTTTTTTCTTATGGTCGTTTTTGTCTTCCTTGCAGTTATTGCTTCTCTGGTGGATTTGGAAATAAAACAATTTTTGGTGTCTGCGAAAAACTACTTTCAGTTTTGGAGCCTGCCGCTTGCGCTGTTTTTTATCGTCCGCAAGGAGGATGACGTTGAAAAATATATGAAATTTTTTGTTGTCCTGGCCATGCTCATGCCGCCGTTGGCCGCCGTTCAGTTCTTTTTTTTCGGCGGCCCCACATTTCCCGGCGACGCCGTCACCGGAACCTTCGGCGGAAAGATGTACTCCGGCGGTCCCAACGCGCTCTTTTCAGTCTTCATCGTTCTTCAGATGGCAGTGTTGCTGTTGTTTGCCCAAAGACGCTGCATAAGCATGATAGTTGCAATAGGATGCTCCGCCTGGCTGTTCAGCATCCTGTTTCTAACCAATGCCAAAGCCGTCTTTATCTTTATTCCCATCATGATTGGTTTTATTTACTACCGAGATGTCATCCGGTCGCCGCAGAAGGTGTTTGCTGCGGTAATCTTGGTTTCCATAATTCTGGGAGCCATGTTTCAGTTTTATTTTTCGCAATCTTTCAAATACAATCGGCAACAAATTGGCGCAAAGAATTACTCGGAGTTTTTGGGAAAGACATTTAAGGGCAATTTCGGAACCGAGGATTCCAACAGGCTCAATCGTATGACGGTATACACGTTTTGGTGGAATGAAACGACAAGCAGGCGCGGCTTGTTGCCGATCCTTATTGGTCACGGTCTTGGGGCCGCCAAATGGGCCGGCATCGAACAGGGTCATATTCAGGGGCTGCCGCGATACAGAGACACCAAACTCGCACCAACGGCCCTGGTGCGGTTGTTATGGGATGTCGGCATCATGGGCACCCTTATTTACATGCTTATTTTTGTGAAAGCGTTTTTCGACGCAGGACGCATGCTCAAGAATTCGAACTTGCCGCCCGTTCATCAGGTTTTTATGAAAGGCGCCCGGTTGGCCTGCATGTTTTATCTGTTCAGTCTCCCGTACCAGTTATCCATTATTAATATTCAGGCGGTTAATTTTCATGCCATGTTCAATCTCGCCTTTATCGCTTTCTGGCATGCACGGCTGCAAAAATCCGTGGCGCATGTCCAAAAGAACGCGATTGAAACCTTAGCGATGCAATCATGAAAACTCATATTATAACCAGTTGGAGAGCGTTTGACAAAACGTTCCGGCCCAGTCAAGAGCGCTTGCTGAATAGGGTTCCTTGCCTGCGGGACGACCTGATCTTCGTGGCCGGATGCCAGCGCTCGGGCACCACCATATTGACAAATGTTCTTATGCGGTCACCGGTGGTTAACGATTACCGGACCAAACTGGACAGCGAACTTGAAGGCGCCCTGATTCTGGCCGGCGCATTGCCTGATCTGCCCTCCGTGAAACGCTCCTGCTTTCAGACCACCTATTTGAATCAAAGCTATGGCGAATATTTTGAGCACAAAGGTCGTTTCAAACTGGTATGCGTCGTTCGCAATCCATTCTCAGTTGTGTACTCCATGGTATATCATTGGAAACGCAGACGGGACCTGCGGATCTTTGCACTAAACGAATTGTTCAACTCCGTGGGGAAAAACGGTTTAAAGGAAAAAGAGAAGCAACGATTTGAATACCTGGGGGCTTGGGGGGTTTCTCGAATTCGAAAAGCATGTCTGTCTTATGCTCAAAAAACGGCTCAGATTTTCGAAATCAAACTCAAGCTTGGTGATGACGTCATGGTCGTTGAATATGACGACATGGTCCAAAATAAGAATCGGGTCTTGCCGCAGGTCTATTCCTTCTTCGATATGGCGTATGAGCCGTCCTACGGCAGCATCGTCAACCCTGACAGTCTCGGAAAAGCCAACGGGCTTTGCTCCAAGGAGCGGCGGGTCGTCGAGGAAACGTGTCTCGATATCTATGACCGCGCCAAGGCCATGGCCGGGTAACATCATAAATCGCTCATGAATAATTCGCGCAAACAACTCTCTTTTCTTGTGGCGACCGCAGACAAGTTTCCGCTTTTTAGATCCGATCTGACGGTTTTGTTCGGCAAGGAGATGGCCCGGCGAGGGCATGCCATGCAGTGGCTGTTGCATTCAGAGAAGACCTGCCTGAAATCATACAATACCGAATGGGCAGGCGGTCAGGTCCGGGTGGGTTGCATGGACGCCCGCCCAAACCTTGCCGCAAAGCTGCGAAAGCAGGTGTGCACTTTTCTGCTGGACCTGGATATCGCTCGATATCTGTTCACAAGGCGTTACGACTTTGTGCAGGTCAAGGACAAATTCATATCCGCCCTGATTGCCTTGGCAATCTGCCGCATAAAAGGCATGAAAATGGTCTTCTGGCTCTCCTACCCTTTTCCGGAATCCTATCTGTATGAGCACAGCACCGACAACGCCGCTTATCCGTTGCTTTACTTATTAAAAGGCCATTTTTTACGATTTTTGCTGTATCGTGTCATTATGCCGTTTTCAGACCGGAATATGGTTCAAAGCGAGCAGATGAAGCGTGATGTGGCCGCCATGGGCGTGGACGAAAACACCATAACCGTCGTACCCATGGGTATTGACCGGGACAAGGTCCTGGCGATTGATGACGAACAGGGTGAAAAGCAAAGCCCGCCGAGTATTATCTTTACCGGTGTGTTTTTCAAAATCCGGAGATTGGATTTTGTCATTCGTGTTTTCAACTTGGTGAAAAAAGAGATACCAAAAGCAAGGCTATGCATGGTGGGGGCGGGCAGGAACAAGGAAGAGGAAAGCGATGTGCACAACGAGATCGATCGCCTCGGTCTTCGTGACTGCATCGAGCTGCCGGGGTTCGTCCCTTTTGAGGAGATGCTGGACCACGTGCGCAGAGCCGACCTGTGCCT
>JBFFHG010000276.1:0-5523 GCA_041557055.1 Desulfosarcinaceae bacterium | reverse complement strand
GGACCACCCGGACCACATTAAATATCTATTTATAATAATTAAAAAATTCTGGCCTGGGTAAAACGTTTCCACCCGGACCAACCCCAGACCACCCAGACCACCCGGCGAGACCGCGCTATATTTTTGGGCGGCGTGGAGAGACGATGGGGCAAACAGAGGCGGCGCGAGCGCTGAAATTTCTTGGATAGAGGACGATATGGCGATTTCCTGTCTTGAAAAAATGCAGAGCAAATATTCGGGAGCATCCGTTCTGCCCGTACGGGGTGGATCCGGTGCCAGGTCCGGCGGATCATCGACGGCTATCGAAACCAAACGAAAAAAAACGCCGGATATCCTTCCGGCTAAACGAAGTGAAGCCGATCTTGCGCCAACGGTTAAAGAACTTATAAAAATCCTGGTTCGTCATCCGATTAAAGTCCGCGCCACCATGAAACGCACCTCCGTGCTGGCAGCCAGTAATTTCCGCAATGAACACGTTCTTAAACGGCTGAGTGAGTTGGTTTTCCACGATGATGAATGCTGGTCGTTTTTGTACGACCATCCGGATGAGATTATCGACGGCCATAATTTTATGGCTGCCGTCTGTAAGAGCTGAGAACTCGAATGGATAAAGAGATCATCGAAAAGCTGCGCGAACTGACAAACGCCGCCGACACAGAGGCGCTGGAAGTGCTGTGTAACGCCTGTGAATCAAAGTTCGAAATCTATAAGACGGCCGACAGCAAGGCCAACTTGTCGGAGTGGCAGGCGGCTGAAAAGGCCCTCAAATCCAAGGTGGATGAATTGTCGGCCAAGTACCTGGATACGGTCGGCACACGGGTGCTGGCTGATCGCATCGAGGCGTGGCGGTTTCTGCAATCAGAGGGCTACAAGGTCGGGCGCCAGAGCGTCTACAATGCAGCGGCCGACGGCAAGTTGCGGATGCAGCCGGACGGCACCATCACCGAATCGGACGCCCTGGCCTATGCGGCCAAGAACCTGAAGAAGGTCGCATCCAGGTCCGGCAAGCCGGATAAGATCGCCGAACAACGGGCTGTAGAGGAATTGGAACTGGCCAGAATAAAGCGGGCCAAGCTCGATTTCGAGTTCAAGAAAGATCGCGGGTTGTACCTGCTCAAGACCGACGTCCGGTCGGAGATCGCAATCAAGATTGCCGCCCTTGAGGCCGGCATCAAGCATTTTTTCCGAACGTTCGCGGCGGACTGGATTCACCGCGTGGGCGGTGATCCACAGAAGGCCCAGATGCTGCTGGAGTGGATCAATGCCGAACTGGACAGCCTGTTGAATGAGTTCGGCCGCATGGATGATATCGACGTGGTGGTGATCAAAAACGGCGACACCGATGCCGGCGGCGAGCAAGACCTGGAAGGCGGTGTATTTGACATGGATGAAATACAACGAAAGGAAACGTGCGATGGCAATGATCCAGCTACCCCGCCCTCTGCCCATTGATGCTTGCCTGGCTGCCGCCGGCCATGCGCACCCAGGCTGCCGGCCGGCGCTACCGGGTGAAGTTTTCCGCGGCCGAACGGCATCAATTGCGCAGTGTTCAGAAACAAAGGGCCCGTATTGTCGAGCCTGTTCATCCTTGAGAAATATTTAGGGAGCTAAAACCATGAAAGCAAAAGACGTTAAATGCAAACTATGCGGCGGTATTCCGGAACTGCACGGATCTGACCACACCGGTACCTGCGAACCGTTCAACGTGGCCTGCACCAAGTGCGGCGAATACACTTCCGAGTGGGCCAATCCGCGCGAAGCCTGGGCGGCATGGAAGCGTTGGCACAAGCCGTCCGACATCCAGCTGAAGGCGGAACGGATCGATAAGGCCAACCGGTTCATAGCCGTCGTGGCAGGTTGCGGCCGGCGCTTTTTCCATCACGACGGCCGTGTCAGCTATTTCAAGGTGGATAACCGTGGGCGTATCTGGTTCGTGGATAAATACACTCCACAGAGGCAAATCTATACTCATTACGCCGGACGCTGGAAATGGTTCAGCGAAGGCGGCACGTTGAGGGATCTTGTCATCCATCTGCGTGATTTTATCCGGACAGGAGAAAAGCAGCGCCTCAATCTTGGACCGTGGCCGGATTGGATCTGCGGCGGCGATTTGTGGGGCTATGGCGATGATATGTCGGTAGTCAGGCAGTCTGCTATGGACTTTGGAATCACAGCATAATGTCCGAATTCTCTAAAAATGAAATTGTGGTTATCTGTTTCCGCGGGATCGTACTGGGGTTTGGAGATGTTATTGACGCATCTCAGACAATAGTCACAGTTATCCCGCGCGAAAATTGGATGGCCGACCCAATTGTTTTTACCAAGCGCAAATCCGGCAAATGGATTGCGAAAGGAGATGCCCGTAAGGCAGGCCCAGAAATAGAGGAGTTGCCGTTCTGATGATAGCACTGCCATCACCTCTTTCTATCGATGCCGCATGGCTGCCACCGTCCATGCGCAACGCCGTCATAGGCCGACGCTACCGCGTGAAATTTTCAGCAGCCGAGCGGCGCTCGCTGGTCAAAAAAAACTATGTGCCGCCGTCGGATTGGTGCGAACGGCACATCCATCTGCCCGAAGATGCGCCAATTCCGGGTCGCTGGCGCAATCTGAACATGCCCCATGTGGCCGGCATGCTGGATGCGTCGTTCGATCCCAATGTGCGCGAGATCGTCTGCTGCTGGGCGCCACAGACGGCCAAGACCTCCTTGGGGCTCAACGCCATCGGCTACGGCATGGACCGGTTCCCTGGAAATTTCCTGTGCATCTACCCGGACATCAAGACATCCAAGGAGACCATCCAGGACCGGCTGATCCCGCTGTTCAAGGAGTCGCCGCGGCTGCGCACCTATCTCACCGGTTATGAGGACGATGTGTCCGCGGCGCGCATCAAGCTGACCCACCGCAAGATCTACGTCGGCTGGGCATCATCCATTGCCAGCATGGCAGCAAAGCCCCTGCCCTACGCCATCCTGGACGAAGAGGACAAATTCGAGTGGAGCAACAAGGAAACAACACCGCCCAACCTGGTCAGAAAACGCCTCACCCGCTTTCTGCACATGAGCAAGCTGTGGCGCTTTTCGTCGCCGTCCATCGAATCCGGACCCATCTGGAAGGCGCTGACCGAAGCGTGCGACGCGATCTTCGACTGGTATCCGCGCTGCCCGGAGTGCGGCGCCCACCGTGTCATGGATTTCGAAAACATCAAATGGCCCGGCGGCAAGGAAGCCGACTCCAAGGAGATCGAAAAGCACAAACTGGCCTGGTACGAGTGTCCCCAGTGCAAGGCGAAATGGGACGATGCCGTGCGCGACCGGGCCACCCGCATGGGGCAGTGGCGCGACCGTGAAAAAGGGATCGAGATCCAGGCCTACCTTCGCAACTTTCACCCGCGGGTGATCGGCTCCCACATGCCCGGCTGGCAGTCGCCCGGGGTGCCCATGTCCAAGTCCGCGGCCCAGTTCCTGCGCGGCCTCAAGGACCTGGACGAACTCAAGGATTTCAACAACGGCCATGCGGCCCTGCCATGGAAGCCGCCCCAGCGCGAGCGCAAGGTGGCCGAGATTCTGAGCCTGCGCGACGAACGACCCGAGGGCATGGTGCCCGGCGGCAACCGCGTGGCGGCCCTGACCTTCGGCGTGGACACCCAGGGCGACGATGCCACCGGCGACCTGTGGTACGTCATCCGGGCCTGGGGTTATGGGATCGATCCGGACAGCTGGCTGATCCGCGCCGGCAAGGTGACCTCCAAAGAGGCCCTGGTGGGCGTGTTGTGGCAGAGCGAATACCGCGACGCGGCCGGTAATATCTACCCGGTCTATTTCGGGCTGCAGGATGCCATGGGCCACCGCACGGACGAAGTTTATAATTTTTGCATCACCTATCGCGGTTTCATCCAGCCATATCAGGGCGTGGACGTGATGGCCCAAATGTACACCACATCCTCCATCGAATTTTTCCCGGGCAGCAAAAAGCCCATTCCCGGCGGTGTCGAACTTGTCCGGGTCAACACGGCCTACTACAAGAACCGCCTGGCCCGAAAATTCGGGGTCAAACTTGGCGATCCGGGCGCCATGCACTTTTACGGCGATTTTCCGGAAGCCTACGCCGAGCACCTGACCGTCGAACAGGTCAACGAAAAAGGCATCTGGGAAAACCCCAAAAAGCGGGCCAACCACCTTTGGGATTGCGAGGTGATGGCCCTGGTGGCCTGCGAGTTCCGGGGGATCAAATACTGGCCCCAGCCGCAGTCCGAACCCGAGCAGAAATCAGACGATCAGCAGATCGTTGCACAATCCAGTTATTTGACAGGGGACAGAAGATGACCGCTGAAAACTATTTGTATGTCCAAACCGTTGCCAGCCGCATGAAGTGTTCGGACAAAACCGTTTACCGACTCATCCAGGAAGGCAAGCTGCGCGCCGTGCGCATCGGCGGAAGGTCCCTGCGCATACCGGAGAGCGCTTTCAATGAATACCTGACCGGACAGGTGGTGGATCCGGATGAGCAGGCCCAGGCCTCATGATCCGGCAATCCAAACCAACGCGGCGGGTCTGCCTGCACTACCGCCAGTCGGTCCAAGGGTATGTGACCTGTCAGGGCGGCCCGCGCAACGCGGTGACGCGCATCATATTCGCATGGTCCGCGCGGCAACCTGTACGCGAATGACGAAAAGGAAAATTGATGGACGTTATCAATTGGCTGCTGGAGTATTTTGGCAACGAGATCCGCACCAGCCATGAGTTAAAAACAAAGTCAAAGACAATCATGAAACTGAACCCCGGAATGCTGATCAAAACGAATTATAGCGGTCCATACAGAATTGCCGAAATCAAGCGTGGATGCACATGCCCACTGTACCTTGATGAACTGAATAGTGACGATCCGCCACCCCAACCAGAGCACATCCACCTGGTTCTCACAAAGCCAGGAGCATCAGGCAAATTCTATATTGGCCATTTCTTTGAGGAGTCATTGCGTAGTCTCCAGAAAACCTATTGCGGATTTAAAACCGAACCAGACTTTGACCGTATCATTATTCTTGAAAACGACCGGCCTGTACAAATGGCGTTGTTTTAAAATCGGCAGGTACAGGGCGCACCGAGACACAAACAGAGGCCATCCGGCCCCACATCGGTTTGATTTTGTATGAACTTTTGCCTTGGATGTGATATGGCATGGCCCGATCTATGATTTTTTTGGGCAGAACCCCATCTGATTTCCAAACCTGCGTCCCTGCGGAAAACCTGCACCAAACCCAACACAATTAAAATTTGAACCCAAAAGATGAGGACAATGAGCCATGTTCGACGCATTTTTGAAAATCGATGGAATTGAGGGCGAGAGCACCGACGCGGCACACCAGGGATGGATTGAGATTAAATCATGTGACAACAGGATCACTCAAAAGGTTTCATCCACAGCATCCAGTTCCGGCGGCGCCAGCGCCGAACGGGCCACATTCCAGGATTTCAGGTTGACCAAGGAGTTGGACAAGGCATCGCCCAAGCTGGCCCTGGCCTG
>JBFFHG010000275.1:0-5544 GCA_041557055.1 Desulfosarcinaceae bacterium | reverse complement strand
GTTGGCAACAATAGCCGTAAAAGGCCAGGATAGCAGTAATTTCGGATGATAAAGAGAACTGAACCATTTTTACTTTTTAAGCGGCGTATAGTGACCTATCGGACAAGAATAAAAAGCCCTTTTCCGTTCAGGCACTAATTAATTTGGACTGCGTTATCGGTCGTCGCAGTATTACAATACAGCTTCCTCCCTCTGGCCTTGCCAAATTAATTATCGTAAAGCCTATAGAGCCAAGTGATGGTTGCGACACTCGTCGCGACCCACTTGTGGAGGACATTTGATGAATCTACGAAGTCCCAGGAGAAACAAGGATTTCAACGCTTTGGACAAGATGATCGAGGAGATCGTTGTTGACGCATATGGTGACGACGAACAGCTCTGGGCTTTTCGCCAGGCTTTCGAGGACGATGTCGAACTGCCGGCCGACGGTTTCGTTATCGGTGAGCCGGTTTTGGTGATCGCGGTTGAGTACGACGGCAACGCGCGACGCGGCTTGACGGCAAGATGCCGTCGCGAGGATGGCTCCGAATATGTGGTGGCGGTGTCCGAGGTCGTGTTTCCCCAAGCTTCGGCAGGTGCATGGCACATCGCTGCCTACCGCAGGTGGCTCAACCTCGATCCCTTCCCGGCCCAGGTGCGGGCGCCTTCCCGAACCAGACGGCAGCACAAGGCAACGGCTGATGACCTCGACCTGAGCAAACCGGTCGAGCTGGTCGCACTATCGGTTAAGGAACGGGCCGCCCGGTGCCGCCTGTTGGGAAGTGACAGGGTCATTACTTTGCGCGCGAGCCGCCTTTGGGATGTCGTGCCTGGCGCGATTGTCACGGTCAAGCCGCAAAAGCAGTGGCGCTATGGTGGTCATCCGTATCTCTCCGGAGAGATTCAATCGACCCGGCTCGACGCGGAAGCCCTTGATCTGGTGCCCCTTGGCCTTGAAAGCAGGGGCATGTGGGATCCCAGGGAGCACTATTGGGGCGAAGAAGAGGAGCCTATAGAGGCGTGGGCCAAGCCGATCATCGCCTATGGACCTCGCCCTATGTTCGAAATGGAGCTGGTATTGCCTGCTGAGAACCCGGATGATCTTTTTGATGATCCGATTGTCCGGTCCAACGAGCTATACCATGCCGGCGAACGGGCAGAGGCGGTAAAGATCTTGATGGAGCTGTGCCAGGCAGACCTGCGCTGCCTGGATGCCCATTCCCATCTGGGCAATCTTGTCTTTGATCACCGCTCACAAGATGCCATTCGCCACTTTGAAGTCGGTCTGCGCATCGGCGAGCTGTCTCTGGGAAGCGACTTTACTGATGTTTTGCTGTGGGGCTTTATCGACAACCGTCCGTTTCTGCGCTGCATGCATGGCTATGGTTTGTGCCTTTGGCGTCTTGGGCGCTTTGACGAGGCACAGCGCCTCTTTGATCGGATGCTCTGGCTGAACCCGTCGGACAACCAGGGGGTGCGGTTTCTCATCAATGAGGTGAGAGCAAAGACAACCTGGGATGATCGTGAAAACCAATAACAATCAAATGACACAACTTGTGAGGGACAAATGAATACGATGACGATGATGATCATGGGTAGTCCCACTGAGAAAGGAGTAACGTGAGCCCCAGAAAGCGAAAACAGAATGATCCGCTCGAGCAGGCCATCGAAGCGGCATTGTCTCCCGGAAGCTTCATCTCCTACGAAGCCGCCTGGTCGTTCGTGGACGATGTGCAGGATGTTGCCAATGACATTGAAAAGATCATTAAGAAAGAGCCGGAACGGGCAGCGCATCTGTTCGAGACCTTCATCGCCGCTTGCCACGAAAAAACCGATGAGATCGACGACTCGAGCGGTGATTTCGGCATGCTGCTTGATGACCTGTTTCGTGGTTGGATCAAAGCCCGCCAGGCCGCAAACCATGACCCGGACGAGACTGCAAGGTCGCTGCTCTCCTGGATGGAGGATGATCCCTACGGATTTTGTCATGACCTTGATCGCAAGGCAGTCAAAGTGTTCGACAAAAAGGGGCTGGAGGCATTCGTTCGCCAGATTCGAGCCAAGTTCGAATCCGCTTTGAGCCAGGATGACAAGGCGAAGCGCTTTCCCGAATACTCACGCCGGAGGTGGGGCGGAGCGCTGAAGACCCTGCTCGTCGGCCAGCGCAATGTCGATGACTACATCGCACTTTGCGAGCAGACTGAGCTTACGGCCAAGGACTGCAAGTCTATCGCCGAGATATACCGAAGCCGAAGACGCCCTGCAGATGCGCTTTCCTGGGTCGAGCGGGGCTTGGAGATTGCACGGTCGGACAGCCGAAAATCCTTTGAGGAACACGATCTGCAAGAGATGAAGCGAACGCTGCTGGCCAAGCTCGGCCGCCCGGGAGATGCGCTCCAATCCGCTTGGTCCGAGTTTGAGGCATACCCCTCCACATTCACATACAAGGAATTGATGCGCTACGTACCGGCCAAAGAGAAAACAGCCTGGCACCAAAAGGCCATGAAGGCATCCGAGAAGGGCGATCTGTCCTCTCAGATTGAACTCTGGCTCGAAAAAAAAGAGAGCGACCGGCTCGTATCGCGCCTGCGCAGGGCCACGGATGAGGAGCTGGAAGATCTTAGCCACTACCAAACCGAGCCATTGGCACGCAAGCTGGAGCGCTCTCATCCTGATATTTCAGCCAGAGTGTATCGCGCGCTCTGCATGCGGATCGTCAATGCCGGCAAGAGCAAGTACTACGACGCGGCGCTCGCCGACATTGAGCATGCCAAGAAATGCTACGCCAAAGCCGGACTCAATGCCGACTGGCGGGCAGTGGTTGCCGACATGCGAGAGAGGCACTCTCGCAAGAAGGGATTCATGGCCGGCTTCGAGGATATCGTTGCCGGCGCACCCAGGCATGTCGAGCCGCCCTTTCTGGAACGCGCAAAGGCACGCTGGCCGAGAAAATCAAAGGGCAGATGAGGGGAGCCAATTCGAACCCGCCCCCTGGGAATTATACCGCGTTCGCATTCGACGCGATCGGCAATCAAGTTATTTTTGCATATCGCAAGGTGCCCGGTTTTTCTTCAAACCCGTCACCCACGTCCGGTAACTGGAAATCGAGATAGAATTTGCCTTCTCTGGCCCCGGTTGGCGGGAAACCCTGTAGAACGGAATTTCGTTACCTGCAATCAATGAAAGGAAACTGTTTTCGACGCTATTTGTAAAAAATGGAGAGGGGGCAATTTTATCGAAACAAAGTAATCTCCTTATAATATACGGTATTTTAAAATTTCTCCATTAGACTCGTGGTTTGCAACGTTTTCCACTATAAGTTGTTTACAGCGGTTTCCAACTCCGAACTCAAAAAATCGGATCGGCTGATCAAGAAATTCGTTTGCATTTCGTTTCCCGCATTATTACGAGTTGCTCAACAACCTGTGACTGACCGGCCGGCGGCTGGAGAAGTTTGGTTGGATTTTTAACGAAAATTCATCATGATGTTGACAACCTTTCATTTGGCCGATCATTTGTCTTTCGAATGGACGTTATGGCTGAGCCGATCCTGCGGTTACATCCCTTGACCCAGGATGAACTTGCGGGCAAGGCGTCTTGTTTCATAGACGCGCTGTTTGCAACTCAATTTCGTAATCGTCGCTTTGAACGCCTCGGAACCGAGCTGGCTGAAAGGATTGTCGCAGGCGGTTACCCAGCGGCGCTTTTGCGCTCCAAGGCGAAACGGCGTGCGGCCTTCACCCTTGGCTCTGAAGCTCTCCGACTTTTGCAGCATTGGGGTTTATGGCCAATGTGACATCACTGAAATCATGCGCCAGCACCATGCCAATGGCTTTTTGAACCGATACCACTGTCTTGTGTCATTCTTTACCCTTGAACCAGCAATTCTTTTCTAAAAGGCAGTTCCCTCAGCCGGACGCCCGTGGCCTTAAATATTGCATTGGCCACGGCAGGGGCGACCGATGGGAAAACAGGCTCACCAATTCCTCCGGCCTTAAGGTTGTTTTTCGCAATATGCACTTCTATTTCGGGTACTTCAAGCATGGTCAGAACAGGGTAGTCGTCATAGTTGGCCGTCTTCACGCCGCCGTTCGAAAAACGGACCTTTTCATAAAAAGCTGTACTCAATCCCATGATAACACCGCTTTCGGCCTGGGCCCGGATCGCATCCGGGTAGACGGCCGTTCCGCAGTCCAGGGCGCAGGTTATCTTATGTACGCTGATTCCGCCCTTTTTCCCGACCGACACCTCTGCCATATGAGCAGCAAATGATTCAAAACATGACGTTACGGCAACCCCTCTGGCCCTGCCTTGGGGAACGGGAGTGTTCCATCCTCCTTTTTCGGCTGCAAGCGACAGGACATTATAGGGCCTGGAACCTTTTTCCATGTGATCCAGGCGGAACTTAACCGGATCCTTTCCGGCTGCATGGGCCAGTTCATCCATAAAGGATTCCACAGCAAAAGCATTAACCGAGTATCCCACCGAGCGCCACCACCCCACTGGTATGGGAAGATTCACCATCACATAGTTCACATAGAGGTTCGGGAGAGAATAGGGCATATCCCGGATGCCCCCAACCGCATCCGTATCGATGCCGTTCTTAACAGCTTGAGGCATCACCCGGGACATGACCGATGGTGCGGCAACCTTATGTGACCAAGCGATCAGCCGGCCGCCTTTATCCAATCCAGCTTTTATTTTGCACTGACTTGCCGGTCGGAAATAATCATTGGCAAAATCGTCTTCACGACTCCATATCACTTTGACCGGGCGGTTCAGCGCTTTGGAAAGCAAAACCGAATCCACTACAGGATCCTGTTCTCCACGCAGGCCGAACCCGCCGCCGGCAGGCAAGGTCATGACCTCCACTTTTTCAAGAGGCAGGCCGGTTAGCCTGGATGCGGTTGCCTGGGTAGCGGTCTGAATCTGGGTGGGCACCCATATCCGGCAGCGCTCTTTTTCCACATGGGCGGTGCAGTTGATCGGCTCCACCTGGGCGTGGGAAATGTAAGGGAGTTTGTAAGATTGTTCTAAGGTCTGGGCGGCTTGCGCCAATGCCTTGCTCACATCGCCGCTGTTTTCAGCCACGGCCCCGGGTTTCTCAAGCTGTGCTTTAAACAACGCATCTATCGTTTCATCATTCAGGTCCGGACGGGATCCGTCGGACCACTTGATGTCGAGAGCATTCCGCCCCTGCATGGCTGCATAAGTCGTTTCCGCGCATACGGCAACCCTGCCTTCAAAAGGCATCACTTTGATCACCCCTTTGACTGCCATGGCCGCTTTCGCATCATAGGATTGAAGCAGCGCTCCGTAACGGGACGGCCGGGCCACAACAGCGATGCACATACCGGGTACGGTGAAATCCATACCAAAAATGGTTTTCCCCATCACCTTGCCCGGGATATCCAGCCGCTTCCTTGGGGTGCCGATAACGCGGTACTTCTTTGGGTCTTTCAGGGGCGGATCTTCGGGAACCGGACGTTTTCCGGCAGCTTCCGCCAATTGTCCATAGGTAAAGCTGCGCCCGTCCGGATGAAGGACTTTCCCATCCTGGGTGAC
>JBFFHG010000274.1:0-5551 GCA_041557055.1 Desulfosarcinaceae bacterium | reverse complement strand
TCCAGAAATAGGCAAATTTGGTCGAGATCAAGGCCCGCGAAAAATTTAACCGCAGGCATATGATATGGTTGATATTCCGATGCGAAAAAGGAGGGCCTTGAATAAGGATTTGCGCTTGAAGCATAAAATACTTATAGGGGGCTGTTTTGAAAACATACGATCTGGTTTTGATAGGTGGCGGTATTGTCGGTGTCTCCACCGCATGGCAATTAAAGCGGCGTTATCCGGATGCGGCTATTTTGCTGATCGAGAAGGAATTCTCACTGGCCCGGCACCAGACCGGCCATAACTCCGGTGTGATCCATGCGGGCGTATACTATCAGCCCGGAAGCCTCAAGGCGGATTTTTGCAAGCGAGGTGCTGCACGGACCATGGATTTCTGCCGGGAGTACGGGCTTCCGTTTGAACAATGCGGAAAACTTCTGGTGGCCACGGATGCGATTGAATACGAGCGGATGGGGGAACTGGAACAAAGGTGCCGTTGCAACGATATTGAAACCCAGGGGGTGTCGGCCGGCGAGCTGAAGAAGCTGGAGCCCAATATCAACGGCGTGGCCGCGCTTTTTGTTCCGGCAACCGGGATCACAAACTACAGTAAGATCACAGCAAAGATGGCTGAGCTTTTCACCGCGCTGGGCGGTGAGATCAGGTGCGGCATGAATCTCAAAGCTTTGCGGGAAAGCAATCACACGGTGAACATCGAGCTGTCCGGCGTTTCTCTGAAAACCAGGTATCTTGTTGTTTGCGGTGGCCTGATGGCGGACCGTCTTGCAAAAAAAATGGGTGTTGACATAGATTTTCGCATTATCCCTTTTCGAGGGGAATACTATCGGCTGGCGGCCGGCCACAACCGCATTGTCGATCACCTCGTCTATCCCGTCCCGGACCCCGCCCTGCCTTTTTTGGGGGTGCATCTCACGCGGATGATCGACGGTTCGGTGACGGTCGGCCCGAACGCTGTCCTGGGGTGGAAGCGGGAGGGGTACGGACGTTTTAACCTGGATTTCCAAGACAGTCTGGAAATGCTCACGTTTTCAGGCTTTTGGGCGGTGATACGGGCGAATTTCCTGTCGGGATTGAGCGAGTTCAAAGATTCGCTTTTTAAAGCCGGCTATCTTCAGCGGGTACGCAAGTATTGTCCAGGTCTGACAGTTGGCGACCTTCTTCCTTATCCGGCTGGAATCAGGGCCCAGGCGGTTAAAAGGGACGGAACCCTTGTCCATGATTTCCTTTTTGCCGAGAGCGCCCGATCTTTGCATGTCTGCAATGCACCCTCGCCCGCCGCAACTTCGGCCATGCCCATTGGGCAGTATTTGTGTCGGAGAATAGCCGGGAAGCTTGGAATACAATAAAGCGCCGGATCAAGCGGTGGGGCTCGGCGGTTTTATGCTTGTCGGGGTTGAAAAGCCGGATTCCGGCTTTGAGAGCCTCTCTCTATTGGCCATTTATGGATGGGCGCTTGACTTATCGGGCGAAAGGTGATGACGGCCACAAGTGGTCCTGGAAAGGGGGGGTACATATGGGCACGTTTTTTCCGTTACGGCCCGGCTCTTGGATAGTTGATGAAGAATTTATGGCATCATTGCCCCGGGTTCAATCTTTACCCGTTTTAATGTAATCCTCCCACAGGGATCGGACCAGCTCTTTGACCGAGATGATTCTATCGACTCGAAATGCGTTCAGTCCGGCAAAGGCAAAGCCGTTTTTCAGCCTGCCTCTTTTGGCATTGCCCAGTGCAATGGCGATGCAGAAAGGGCTCCTGAGGTGATCGCAGGTCTTGATACAATGGTAGGGGCATTTGAACGGCTTGGTTTTGCCCTCAATGACACGGCTGACGAATTCGTTTCGAATTGCCCGTCCGGGCAGTCCAACCGGGCTTTTAATAACCACCAAGTCCTCTTGCCTGGCATCCACGAAGGCCTGCTTGAAAGCTTCGTCCGCATCGCATTCGTGGGTGGCTACAAAACGGGTTCCCATTTGCACACCGGCGGCGCCAAGTTCCATGAATTTATGAATATCGGCGCCGGTGTAAACCCCTCCGGCGGCAATTACGGGAATGGTTCTGTTGTTCTGGGTCTCGAAGCCTTTCACGGCCTCGATGACATCTTTGACCAGGTTTTCCAGGCAAAATAGGGGGTCATCTATCTGTTCGGCTTTAAAGCCGAGATGGCCTCCGGCCTTGGGGCCCTCCACCACAAAGGCATCCGGCAGGTAGTCGAATTTGGCCAGCCACTTCTGGCAGATGATTTTAGCCGCCCGTCCAGACGAAACAATGGGCACCAGCTTGGTTTTCATGCCCGCTCTTAAATAGCTGGGCAAATCCAGGGGCAGTCCCGCGCCGGAAAAAATAATATCGATCTTCTCTTTCAGAGCGGTTTTAACCAGGTCGCTGAAATCGGTCATGGCCACCATGATGTTGACCCCCAGGATACCCTTGGTCAACGCCTTGGCTTTGCGAATCTCGCGTTTTAGTACGCGCAGGTTGGCTTGAACACTGTTTGTGAAAATATCGGGTTCGTGGATTCCGGGCATGGCGCAGGCGATGACGCCGATGCCGCCCTCGTTGGCCACAGCCGAAGCCAGCCTTGAAAGGGAGATCCCTACCCCCATACCACCCTGGATAATGGGAATCCGACTGACGAGATCACCTATTTTAAGTGATGGAAATTGCATTTTTTTATCCTTGCTTTAATAAATTCCGCCTTACAGGTCGCTCGACCGGCATAATCAGTTCATTTCAACTATCATCCGAACAGACCAGGGATGATTGAGAGCCCGTATTAAAACACCCATGCCGTCTATATCGGTCTTGAGCCAGGGATTCTTTAAAGCAATGGATCTGCGCCGATGAATTCCATACTTTATAGGTGCGAAACTATCTGTATACTCTGAATAACATGAAATGGCAAGTCAGAATGACCGATGGTGCAAAGCAACCGTTTTAAAAAAAATTCAAAGACCACAACCCAAGCGTCAAATCAAGGATGCGCTTTGGGCGGTCACCGATAGTGCCCATCCATAAATGGCCAATTCGCCCGATATCCGTGTTGTGCGAAAAATTTTATCCTCGGAATATCAACTATATGCCTGCGGTAAAATTTTTCGCAAGCCTTGATCTCGACCAAATTTGCCTTTTTCTGTATGGGCACTCGATATCTATTTATATTTAAAGGAATTTTTTTTTCATGTTCGGTATCCCTCCGCACTGATACCATAACGGCGCATGATCTGCTGCAGGGCCTGGCGCTCCATGCCGCCGGCATGGGCCGCCTGGGTGACATTGCCTTTGTTGATGGACAGCAGATGGCCGATATAGGCCATGTTGAAATGTTGCAGGGTTTGCTCTTTGGCGCTTTTGTACGGCAGTCCCTGCAAGGCCTCGTCCCAGACGCCGGTGATTTTGGGGAGGGGGTGGAGGCCCACGTCGGACGGGCGGATCACCTCGTCTGAGGAAAACAGGATACCTTGAATAATGATATTTTCCATCTCCCTGATGTTACCTTCCCAATGGCGTTTGCGGAATATTTCCATCAGTTCGGCCGAGATCCTTTTGCCGGGGCGTTTGAGCTCACCGGCGTGTTTTTCAATCAGGTGGTTGGCCAGCAGGGGGATGTCTTCAGGCCTCTCTCTCAAAGCCGGCATTTGAATGGGCAGGACATTGAGCCGGTAGAATACATCTTCTCGAAATTCGGGCGCTTTGATCTTTTTTTTGAGATTCTGGTTGGTGGATGCGACAATACGCACATCCACCTGAATGGTATGGTTGTCTCCCAGGGGTTTGATCTCTTTTTCCTGAAGCACCCGCAGGAGTTTGGTTTGAATGGAGGGGCTGATGTCGCCGATTTCATCCAGAAAGATGGTGCCGTTGCGGGCCTCCTGAAAGAGGCCGATCTTGTTTTGGGTGGCATGGGTAAAGGCCCCTTTTTTATAGCCGAAAAGTTCGCTTTCCAGAATGGTTTCAGGCACTGTGGGGCAGTTGACGGCCACAAAAGGGGCGCTGCTGCGGTGGCTGAGTTGATGGATGGCCCGTGCCGTAAGGTCCTTGCCGGTTCCCGACTCGCCTGTGATCAGCACGGTATGATCGGTTTTGGCCACCATCTGTATGGTTTCGAATATCCGCTGCATGGCCGGACTTTTGCCCACCATTTTTTCGAAAACATAGGGTTCCTGGCAAAGGGTTTGTAACTGCCGGTTCTCCTGGATCAGGCGGCTGCGTTCCAGTGCTTTTTCCAGGCGCAGCACCAGGGCCTCGTGTTCAAAGGGTTTGGTGATAAAATCATAAGCGCCGTTGCGCATGGCTTCAACCGCCATTTCGATTTGACCGAAGGCGGTCATCATCACCACCGTCTGACGGGGGGCATCGTGTTTGATCAGTTGCAGCAGTTCCAGTCCGTTCATTCCCGGCATTTTGATGTCCGCCAGGATGAGGTCAAAGGCCGTGCGCGCCATGAGCTGCAAGCCCTCTTCAGCGGATGAGGCTGTTGCCACACGGCATTTCAGGTCGGGTTCCAGGCTGCGTTTGAGCAGTTGGAGCATGTCCGGTTCGTCATCGATAATGAGAATGGTGGGTTTCATGGGTTATCTCTCCACTGGCGCCGCTGGAACCGGCAGTTCCACGATAAAGGTTGCACCCTGGCCTTTCCGGCTCGTTACATGAATATCGCCGCCGTGGTTCTTGATGATGCCGTAGCTGACCGAAAGTCCCAGGCCGGTACCCTCCCCAGTGGGTTTGGTGGTAAAGAACGGATCGAAAATACGTGAAATGTTATTTTTATCGATCCCGCATCCGTTGTCGCTGACCTGGATAATCGCCTTGGCTCTGCGCTCGTCTCTTTGGGTGCGAACGCTGATCATACCCTGAACCCCGATGGCATGCTTGGCATTCATGACCAGATTGATCAAGACCTGCTTGATTTTTTTTTCGTCCACCAACAGTTTTTCCACTTGATGATCATAAAATTTTTGGACTTCAACATCGGCCGGCTTGCCGTGTTGCTGAATAAAATGAATCACTTCATCGATGATCCCGTGAATGTCGCGCAACTCCTTTTTAGGGGGCGAGGTGCGGGCAAAGTTCAGCAAATCTTCGACAATGGATTTGCAGTGCCGGGCGTGCTTCTCCACGGTTTTAAGATCGGAGCACAGGCTTGGCTCAAGCGCCTGGTTGCGCAGCATCAGTTGGGTAAATCCCAGGATAATGCCCAGGGGATTGTTGATTTCATGGGCGATGCCCGCGGATAATTCCCCAATGGAGGCCAGTTTGTCAGCCTGGGCCATTTGATCGCGCATCAGCCGCTGCTGCTCGATATCTTTGATCAGAAAATAGATTGTGCTGTTGGGACAGGTCTCTTCGGCGGCCAGACTGGCGCTGAGGACCACCCTGCGCCGGCTGCCGTCGGCTATTTTTAAATCGATTTCGGTGCTGGCGATAAAGCCCTGGGATTCGATCTGTTGAATCAGGCGGTTCCAGTCGGACGAATCGTTGAAACAGCTCGACAATTGCAGCGCGTCGAGGCCCTCCAGGCTGTTCAGGCCCAGCAGCTTGTACCCG
>JBFFHG010000273.1:0-5563 GCA_041557055.1 Desulfosarcinaceae bacterium | reverse complement strand
GCGAGCGTCCGAGCGCCAGTAGGGTGCAAACAGACCGGAGAAGGCCGGCACAATATAGACGCCGCCGTTGTCTTTAACTGTTCCGGCCAGCGCTTCGATTTCCGGTGCGCTTTTGATCATGTTCAGGTTATCGCGCAGCCACTGTACGAGCGCGCCGGCGATGGCAATGGACCCTTCAAGGCAATAGATCGGTGCCTTGCCGCGAATTTGGTAAGCCATGGTCGTCAGCAGGCCGTGAGTGGACGGCACGGCCTGGGTCCCGGTGTTCAGCAGTAAAAAACAGCCGGTGCCATAGGTGTTCTTGGCTTCGCCCACATGGAAACAGGTTTGGCCCACAAGGGCCGCCTGTTGATCACCCAGCGCGGCGCATACGGGCACGGCTGCGCCCAACGGGCCGTCGGCCAGGGTCGTCCCCCAGGTTTGCGGGTCTATGGAGGGCACAATCTTGGGCAGTATTTGCTGCGGTATGCCGAGAATTTCGAGAATTTCGCGGTCCCAGGCAAGGGCTTGCAGATCCATCAGCAATGTGCGGCTGGCATTGGAAACATCCGTGACATGGGCGCCGCCTTGCGGCCCTCCGGTGAGCCACCAGATGATCCAGGTTTCAATGGTTCCGAAAAGCGCCTCGCCTTTTTCGGCATCCCGGCGCGCTTCCGGGATATGGTCCAGAATCCAGCTTATTTTTGGACCGGAGAAATAGGTGGCGATGGGCAGACCGGTTTTTTCCCGGAATCGGTCCTGGCCGCCTTCGGCGCTCAGTCGCCGGCAGAGTCCGTCGGTGCGCGTGCATTGCCACACAATGGCGTTGCCGTACGGGCGCCCGTTTTTTTTATTCCAAACGACAGTGGTTTCACGCTGGTTGGTAATGCCGATGGCCTTGATCTTGGCCCCGGGCAGGCCTGTTTTGGCCAGCGCACCGCTAATAACATCACCGGTGTTGCGCCAGATCTCCATAGGATCGTGTTCAACCCAGCCGGGTTGAGGATAAATCTGTTTGTGCTCTTTTTGATCCAGTCCTACGATCTGTCCCTGTGCATCAAAAATAATGAAACGATTGCTGGTGGTCCCCAAATCCAAAGCGCCGACGTAATTGTCCATGACTCTGTACTCCTTTCTGTGCTGTCTAGTTCGTAGAGAGATTGTGCCAATGGTGGTATAATGACGTCCTTTCTAACTATTTCTTGCCGATAGGGTATTGAGCATGTTGAACCGGCCCGGATGTCTGCTGCCTTTATACGCTGTTCTTGACAGGCAATAAAATCATGCCCGGCCTGGCCGGCGGTAAGCTTTAATCGTGTGCCGGCTAACGCATTGCGGATAACAGCGCTTGCGGCGTAACGGCGTGGTGCGCCAGTCCGAGAACGTCCGGCGGTAATCCAAATGCCGCACCCAGCAGTTGGGAATAGACAACCGCCGGTATTGTGTCCTGCCCGGCTGATGGGGGCTGCTGTTCATGCCAGATGCCGTCGAATTGCATCTGGCAATAGGTGCATGCCGTCACCAGCAGGCCGGCATCGGCCGCTTGGGCGTCCGCCAGTTTACGGGCGGTCAAGGCCAGCGACATCCGATTGTTTTTTTCCCACAAAGGGTGACCGCAGCAATCCAGGCGCAACGGCCACTGTACTGCCGAGGCGCCGGTGGCGGCAATCATCTTTTCGAAGATCACCGGCGCCAGGGGGTTGTCGAATTGAGTGACATCACCCGGCCGCAACGCATGGCAACCATAGTGGGCCGCCACCCGGACACCTTTCAAAGGATTGGTGACCTGTTTCCGGATTCGGTCCGGTCCCACATCTCCGTTCAGGGCCGTGAGCAGGTGATGAACCGTTACGTCCGGCGACCATTGCAGATCTTCGTTTTTCAACAACTGGCCCACACGCCGGCGCAGGGCTTTGTTGGTGCGCAACCAATATGTGCTTTGTTTCAGATTGCCGAAGCAGCATTTGCAGGGCGTCATAACGGGCAGGCCCATTTGCAGGGCCCGGGCCAGAATGCGCGCGCCGCACAGGACCGAAGCGGTAAGGTCAAGATGCCGCACCGGGTAACCGCAGCAATTGAGTTCCGCATCCACCAGCGTGATGTCCAGGGCGCCGAGCACCGCCCTGACCGATTGATCGTACTGTGGCAGGGAAGCCGCCAGTTTGCAACCCGGAAAATAGAGATAACGAAGAGCCGCCATTATTGTCCTCCCGGCAGAGTGTTGCGTTCATTTGCCTGTCTGATGTTATTGACTGCATCGGGGATCTGCAGTTTACGGCAGGCTTCGTTGCGCAGTTCATAGAGCACATCGGCCACGCGCACGCCCTGGGGGCAATGCTCCTGGCATTTGTAGCAGGTGACGCAATTCCATACCATGCGACTTCCAAGCGCCATCGTCTTAAGCCGCAGCCGCATCAAGTTCATCACCTGTTGCGGTGTCAGGTCCAGGTCCCGCCGGGGATCTTCACAAAGCGCCACAACCGGGCATACGCTGGTGCAGGTGGTGCATTGCACACACGCCTGGAAAGTGTCGGCATTATCGCACAGATTGATAACCGGTTGGGATGCGGGATTGGCTGCAACCGTATTTGCTCCGGGTTCTTCACGGAGCTGTTGCGACCATGCGGCGGCAGTGCGGGTGCGAATCCAGCCGTGGGGGGCAGGGTAGCCGTTGCGGGCCAAATCGCTGCGTGAAGCTTGCCACAGGTCGTGCAAATCGATTTTTGAGGGGCATTGGGTTGTACAGCGGCCGCAGGATGTGCAGATGAAGCTGCCCTCCGAAAGCGCGGCGCGTTCGTTGTGCGTCAGGCGTCCGGCGGCGTTTGCAGCCACGGCCTTGAGCTTTTGCGAAGGCAGAATCGTCAGATTGCCAAGCACTTGCTCAATGGGCGCCACGGCACAGTGCTCGGTGCAGACACTGCAGTGGGTACAGGCTGAAAGTCCCAAGGCTCGGCGCGCCGGGCGGTTGCCGGGTCGCTGATCCGCAGCCGGTCCGCCAGCGCCGATCAACAGGTTCAACGGGGTGGTTAACAGATGAAACAGCTTGGTGAAGGGCAGCAGGGCCAGCGCCAGGCAGCTTAGCATGTAATGCAGGCGCCAAAGCCACAGGTCGATGCGAATGGCGTCCAGCGCCGCGGCAACCGGTTTCATTGTCAGTGCCAGGGGATAAGCCATAAAGGCGCTGACGGGCGGTGTATGGCATGCAGCGCAGAAGTCGGCGTGCAGGCTTTGGCCTTCGGCCAGCAGATCGGGATCATCAGCGGCTGCGGCCGGGGTGAAGACAACATGGTATTCGGATGCCCAATAGGCCTTTAATGGTGCGATCTCTTCGGGATCATCGCTGCCCATATAATCAACCACCATTTCGTCGAACAGTGCCGACGAGATGATCTGGGTCGCCTCCATGAGTGCGCCGCTGATGATGATGGCGCCGATCAGGCCAAGCATCCATCTGTCCGCCCGGCTGCTGGTCTGCCGCAATGTGCTGTTACGGCGTCTGCGAACATAGGCGATGATCACCCCCGTGAGCACCATTGCGCCCAGCAGATGGCGGCCGAATTGAAATGGATTGAGGGTCGGCGCATAGTCATCGAAAAGACCGGCGGTAATGGATCTGTCAAAAACATGCAACAATACCAGAAACAAAACACCGTAGAACAAGAAGATATGTATGAACCAGCGCAGGCGGTTTTGGCGGAGGATATGAAGCTGTAAAAGGATGTCGGCGAAGATGGTGCGCGCCAGCGCCGCCAGGCGGGCCGGGCGCGGCAGGGTTCCGGCAGCCGCATTGAAAAATCCGGCGATGCGTGTGAAAAAAGAACTTGTTTGCGCTTCCGGTCCGATGTTCAGCGTAAACCAGCGCATCATTTTAAAGACGATGCCGGCCAAACAGATGCTAACAGATGAATAGGTGATCCAGGTCATGAACATGGCCCTATCTTTTAGGTTTCGGTGGATTGGGCGAATACGCCGTCCGCCTGTTTTCGATGCGGTTTTAACCCCCCAAGTATGTTTGACAAGCCTGAACGGCGCCGTAGGCTGTGGCGATGGCTATCCCGCTGCCGCATTTCTGGCGGACCCAATCCTGATGCGCCAGAATTGATCCGGCAGCGAATAAATTGCTGTAAAGCGTTTGCCCCTTTCCATCGGTAGGCCGGAATCGGTCGTCAATGCTTACACCTGCCCGGTTGACGGGGTGCCCGTCTTTATGCAGCAGGTCCTTGTGATGCCAGGCACCGCGTTCAGGCGGCTGATGGACGGGCAAATCGAAAATGGTTTCACGAACGCCGTTGCGTTCGGCATGCAATCCTTTGCCCAAAAAACGGCCGCTGGCTAAAATGACTGTTTTGGCGCATATATATTGTTCGGGTTTTTCCGGGCCGATGCCCAAGAGCCAGTCGCCCTGCCGGGTGCGGTCCGCGCAGAGCACCCGCTGCTGATAAAATGCCTTTATTCCGGCGGCCGGCAATCGTTGCTCAAAGGTTTCACGCAGTCTTAATCCGGTAACGGCCGGCAGCATGGTGGGGATTTCAAAGACCGCGACGCCCAATTGCCGGTTGAGATCGGCAACGATTTCCTGGGTGCGGTAAATCCCCAAAACAGCCGGCAGGCCGACGGCGGATGCCGATCTGATATGCGGCCGGATGGTATCAGCCAGTTTTTTGCGGATGTCAGGGGCCTCCAGGGCGCGGGCCATGCGTTCGGCATACAGTTCGCCGCCGAGATCCGGGAAGGTGAGGCCGACAGTGTGTGGTGCGGCCTTCCAGGAGCCTGCCGCACCCAGGGCGATCTGGCGGGCGCTGTATCCTTTCAGCCCTTTGAAATCGACGAGCAGGCAGGGCTTGGGGGAGGACAGCGCTACGATACCGTGACGCATGGTGTGGGGTACGGCATAAGTGGGCTTGATTGTTCCGGCCGGGGTGACCACCATGAGATTTTTTTCCGGGTCTGCATGGTAAGGGTAACCGGCCCTGTTCCAAAAATCGAGATAGCGCTTCACGGCCTTGCGGATGGTATCGGTTCCTGCGCGCGCGTAAGGGTGCAGCGGTTCATCCCTGATCAACCGTTCGATGCCGGCCCAGGGATTGTCCAGGATGGTTCCCCGGGGAACCGGATGGACACCTAAAAGATCCAGCAGGCCGCTGGCAAAATTGATCTCTCCGGTGACCCCCACCTGGATCGTGTCAACACCATCCTGGGCTGCAAACAGGGAAGCGGCCATACCGGCCATGCCGGTGCCGATAACAAGCAAATCGCAAACAGTTTTTTCATTCATTGCATTCATAGATCAATCCTGGGGGGTGAAATCGGCTTTTGCATCCAGTTCCAGGCAAAACAAGCCGCAATGCATGGCTTCCAGGAGTTCGGCCTGGGCCAGAGGCGTATCCCACAGCAGGGGCTGTTGACCGCGCCAGCGTTCTTTCAAAAAGCTGCGCAGTTCCTCAACACCCTGGTGGTTATCCAGATGCCCGCGGTCATACAGATAGGCCGCCATCCGTTGGCTGCAAAAGGTTCCCTGACAAGGGCCCTTGCCGATGCGGCTGCGCAAGCCGATGGCTTTCAGGTCGGGCCGTCCATTCATTTT
>JBFFHG010000272.1:0-5565 GCA_041557055.1 Desulfosarcinaceae bacterium | reverse complement strand
GCGAATACGAAAGCCGCCGTATCGAATCATGAAGAGACGCAAGATCGTTACGCCTCCATGACAGCCCGGATTGACGCCTGCCTTGTCGGCTCAACGGTTGAGTTACCCCAAAGTGTGAAGGTGAGCGTTAAACTCGTATCCGTTCAAACAGGATCGATTTTTGGGACAGCATCGGTTTTAATTCATAAAGACCGCACGCTGGAAAGCTTGTTGAGAAAATCCGGAATGCCCCCTGCCCCAGAGGAATACACGGGCAGGTACCGCACCGGGCAGGTCATCAAAGCCGGTGACAATCAATATGTCGAATTGATCCCGCAAGAGTATATTCTCTATGTCAAGCAGGTAAATTTTGAATACAACCTGTTCACGAACAAAAGCTCAAATGCTGAAATTTTCCTCAATGATGAATATCGCGTCATGAAAGTCGATGATATGATCGCTTTAACCTATGATGATGAGCGTTATATTCTGGCTTTGCGCAATATCATTGATCGTACCGCCACTTTTACGTTTGCGCATCTATCGACCGGCGTATCGCCGGCCACGGAAAACTTTTCACCTTATGACCGGGAGCCCTTCAAGGGGCCTGGCGGCGCAGAACAACTGGAACCCGCAATTGATCAAGAACCGGCGGCCGGGAGGACCGAAAAGTCAAATGTGGCTGCGCCTCGGCTCGCCCGCATGGAACCGGAGAACAATGCTTCAAATAGCTCCGGCAAATGATGAATTTTGAATATGGTTTTGTTCTTAAGAATCATTTCGGAAAAGAAGGATAAAAATGAAAAACAAAAAGAAATATTGTTCTCTCATTTTCAGGCTCTCATTGATTACCGGCTTGATTCTATCGTCTTATTTCTCACTATACGCCTTCACGGCTCAAATTTGCTACTACGTTATTAAAACCGGTTCATCTGAGCGCTACTGCCGCTGGCACCTTGAAAAAAAACGACACTACATTCACACCTTTGAAACAACGCAGAAGAAGGATACAACAATTATCCAGCCGGAATTTGACACCGTGATGTGGCAGGTTGAGGCTCCGGCTGAACATACCGACATTACTGCGACAAAAAACGGCGACACCATTGACCTGAAAGGGGAATACCATGGCGAAGCCGTTTGCAAAAAGATCCAACTCGACCAATACCCCTGGTTTCAATCCATATCTGTATCTCTCAGACCTATTGCGTCCACCGGTATTTCCAAAGTCTATTTTTGGTCCATTCGGCCCGACAACCTAAAAGCTTATAAAATGGTTGCGACCAAAAAGGATCAACAACTCGTCTGTCTTGATGGGCAGCAAATTAAGGCTCGCAGAATCGAAATCAGACCATATGGATTTTTGGCCCCCCTATGGAAATGTGATTGCTGGTTTTCTGAGGACGGCATTTTCCTGAAATACAAAGGGGCTGGATGGCCTCCCGGCTCACCGGATACCGAAATCGAATATCGGGAATTAAATCCGGATATAGCAAAGGCAATTTGCGCTTTACCGTCATATTAGAAGTGGTCTCAAAACCACTTCTATAATCAGACTTTTGCAACATCAGGGGATGAGGCTATCCGCGGCAACGAAAGTGTACCCTAAATCCTTCAGTCCTTCGACCACCTGGCGCAGGTAGTCCACTCCCAGATCGGGGTGATAGAAAAAACTGGCGAAACCGTCGCGCACCACGAGCGCCTTTTGTGCATGGCGGATCAGATCTTCCGGATAAAGAGGCCGATAGCCCTCAAAGGGGTCAGGTTCAATATTGCCGATGTTCTCCGGGATGACGGCATACCCATAAACATCCTTATAGATGAGATAAGGGAAGAACTGTCCCAGCATTCGAGGCTGCGTACCCCAATAAGGACACCTGGGGCTTTTACCTGACCCGATGATACGGGGACGGCCTCCGACATGGTTGAAATAGGTCATTCTGCCGTAATGAATGGGGAAAAGCGGAAGGATGCCAAGATAGCCGTTTTCGCTGGCCAGATAGTGGGGCGCTTCCCAGCAAAATGGGTCTAATCCGGTCAGGCGAAGATCATGAAGGGCCCGCCGCAAACGCTCCCGGTTTTGCCTTTTTGTGTCCGGTCTAAGGGGGGCGATAAAATTCAAGGAATTATCCGGGTTGAGCGTTACGCGGTAGAACTCGAAATCATCCCCTGAAATGCCGTTGTAAGGATTGTCCAGTCGGTCTCTTTGATGGGTGTAGCCATGGGCCACGATGGACGCCCTGCCGTTGCGATGCAGACACTTTAGATAATCGCCTGCTTCAGAGAGCCACAAGGGCTGGCCGGGCATCAAATTGTTTCGGTACTGCGCGATGGTTGCAATTGAAAACGGTATCGATTCCCGGCTCAGGTATTCATCGATCGCCGCCAGGTCCTGAACGGATGTCATGGCGCTGACATCCTCCAATCTTACAAGCGCCCGATGCTCTTCGGTGTGTTCGATGCCCAGCATATCGTGCAGGATATCGGCAAAGGCAAGATAGCGATCCTCTTCGGAAAGATACTCAAGGGGCAGATCCCCCAAAAACCAGAAGTTGCCGCTGCGGGTGATATAGGGCGTTTGCGGGACTTGCATCAGCGTGGAACCGGCCCAGGCATAAACCTCTGTTTTTTCGGCATCGAGAATTGTAAGCGTGTTGAGTTGTGTTGAACAGGCGTACTTGCCGTCTCCCTCTTCGATGCAGCCGGTCAGATCGGCACCTGGATTGGCAAAAGGCACCACCCCCTTGTACAGTTCCGTCTCCTTGTAAAAGACCCGGTTGTACAGGTTGTTGAGCAAACCTGCCGGCGCAAAGCCGAATTTGTTGGAAAAGCTTTGGGCTTGGGATTCATTCATTCTCTGCTGCAATTGGCTGAGATTGTGATTCAGCCAGATCAAAGGCACCTCCGCTGTGGCGGCATCAGCCAGAAAATCGTTATAGTTTTGCCACTGCACAGATTCGGGATCATAATAGTTCCGTTCTTCAAAAGTTGCGCCGACATAAAAGGTCGCCGCCTGATCGTGGATTTCGCCGAGGGTATATTGGCAGACCGGTTTGGCGTCCACCGGCAAGTCAAAATGCCCGAGCAGGTTCGTCATTAAAATTGCATGCTCTTTTCCAATCTGGTCGTAGGGGCCGGCGCTATCGTACAGGATAAGGATTTGACCGGCCCCCTTGGCCGGCAGGACGCAAATCAACGCCATTACCGTCCATAGAAGCATAAACACAAAGGGTTTCAGAAAAGCGGGCAACTGTTTGCAATTAACCATTGGAATGAAAATCTCGGTGAGCATCATGGATCTCCTTTTCGGTTGATAATGATTCATAAAATGGGATACGGGTGTCCACTGCCAAGCAATAAGAAAAACAGACCCAGGCCGTGGCCCGGGTCGAATTCAGTCAGATCAGGGGGCCGGCCGTAAAACACAGTTGGGGGACCGGTCAAAATGGAAATCGTCGTTTTCCCGGTTCAGCGGCTGTTCATATCGCCAATTGTCGATTGCCCGCACGATCCTGCCGGCGGCTTTGCCGTCTCCGAAAGGGTTCCGGCCGGACAGCATCTTTTCACGCAAAGCAGGATTATCGAGCAGACTTGAAGTATGGGCGACAATATCTTCCCGGCGCGTTCCAACCAGAAGGCCGCCGCCACCCTCCACGATTTCCGGTCTTTCGGTCACTGCCCGTAAAATCAGCACAGGCGCGCCCACACAGGGCGCCTCTTCCTGAATCCCCCCGGAATCGGTGAGAATCAAGTAAGCTTTACGCATGACGGCAATCAGATCCATATAATCCAGGGGGGGAATCAAGAGCACGCGTGGATGGTCCCCAAGAACGGTATGCACTGTCACGCTGACATTGGGATTGGGATGCACCGGCACAACAAAAAGCACATCATGGTAGCGATCCGCCAGAGTCCGGACGGCACAACAGATCTCTTCCATAGAAGCGCCCCAATTTTCACGGCGATGGGCGGTCAATAAAACCACGCGCCGCCCTGGCCGGTCGATTGCGGTCAGGCGCCGATCCCTTTTCAGGGCCGGGTCATAAGCGACCAGTTCCTGCACGGCATCCACCACGGTATTGCCCGTTACGACGATGGTGCGCGGATCCGTATTCTCCTTGATCAGATTCCCTCGCGCCCGCACGGTCGGCGCGAAATGCAAACAGCATAGAGGATCGATCAGTCGGCGGTGGGCCTCTTCCGGAAAAGGATTGCGCAGATCGTAACTTCGAAGGCCGGCCTCCACATGGCCGACAGGGACCTGCTGGTAAAAAGCCGCCAGGGCGCCAATAAACCCCGTGGTTGTATCGCCGTGCACCAGCATAAGGTCTGTGGGGTGTTCGTTCAGATAGGTGCGCAGGGCGTCGAGATAGCTCAACGCCTGTCCGGAAAGGCTGAAATCTTTCAACCTGCGCATAAGCACCTGCCCGGACTTCAAGCCAAAGGCTTGTAAGGCGGTCATGCTCATTTCCATTTGCTGTCCGGATAGAAGCACCTGGGCTTCATAACCGCACGTATCGTGCAACGCTTTTACCACCGGCGCCATCTTGATGGCTTCCGGTCGCGTACCAATGAGGACGGCAATTCTGAACCGATCTCTTTGCATGGCCTGTCACCTTCCTTTTCCGGGAGCCTGTGGGCCTGCCCGATTGAAAATCTTAAAATCGTTCCTGTTTGCCCTGTCGTTGCAAAAATCGGAGGGCTTCAGAGCCAAGGCGCCGAGGGTGACGCCGTAGTGCTCTACTGCGAACCCTTGGCAACGCGGGATCTGGAGTCCTCCGGCTTTTGCAACGATAGGGTTTGCTTACGGGCGACCCCATATGGGTACACCTGCCTTGATGCGTTCAACAGCGATCAAAACCTATTCGCAGGTCGCCATATCCTTGCGCCAGGCCATGGACAGGCGGCGGCGGCGCTCATCGCTGCCTGAAATCAAGTAGTCCGGTGCTGAAAAAACGGTAATCGGCAACGGGCTGTAAGTTCGCGCAAGGGTAAGCTGTCTGTTCACGCGCGCCATATCCGCCGCCTGCAGCCTGACCGGAGAGGTCCGGTTTTCCGGAATCTGAAACACTTCAACGACCACGCCAAAGAGATGCTCCGTATGGACGAGCGAATTGGAAAAGGATTGCAGGTAAGCTTCCAACTCCGGTAGTGTTAATTTACCGGCGCCGACCCCGTCTTGAAACAAAAGTCCGTCTATCCGCGTTGTCACCAGCAGTTCATTCCAAAAAGCCGTCAATCGGGCGGGTGGCACCGCGCCGTTTGAAAAACCGGATATCAAAACCGGCCATGACGGCCTTGCCTGTTGCAGCATCCGGCGTATGGATTTGAGGTAGTTCAAAAGGGCATGGCGATATACGGGATCCTGCCAATTCTGATCATCGATTTCATCACTGATATACCACCCTGTAACAATTTCTCCTTGGGGATCGGCTTTTTTAAGGACGCGCAGTAAAAATGGCAATCGCCGCTGCATCTCTTCAAGGCGGGTTCGCAAATATTTTTCAGGTCCGGCAGGATCTTTCCGGATCACTTGCCAGAAATCAGGATCGTAATGCAGTCCCAAGCAAATCTCTTTTCGATGCT
>JBFFHG010000271.1:0-5574 GCA_041557055.1 Desulfosarcinaceae bacterium | reverse complement strand
ATTAGCTCCTCAAATGTTGAAACAAGAAACGCAACACGTTCCTGCATTGCTTCCCGACCGGTCTGCAAGGTATATACCAGCGTCTGCAGATCAACGGATGCATCTTTATCGGCCATTGAATTTTCACAAAACAACAATAATTTTTCAGCATATTTTTTAAGGGCGTCTTTATTTCGGGCTGATAACACAACAATATGGGATAACCGGACATCATTTTCCAAAGATCCGGTAACGATGGGGGGCTCAGGTTTTATATACTCTTCCAGGACGATATGTGCGTTGGAACCACCGGCCCCAAATGAACTGACGCCTGCCCGCCGCTTGGGAAAAATATTTTCAGCACCTTGTTTGATCTTAGGCGGTTTCCAATCGGCCAAATGATGCTGCAGGTAAAATGGCGTATCCGACAAGTCCAGATTGGGATTAATTTGTTCCGAATGAATGGTTGGAACCAATTGTTTGTGTTTCAACTGGAGCAGAACTTTGGTTATTCCGGCAATACCGGCGGCAGCTTCCAAATGACCGATATTTGATTTCACGGATCCCAGCGAACAATATTTATTCGGGTTATCATGACCTTGATTGGCTGTTTTAAAAACGCCAATCAGGCCTGACATTTCTATGGGATCCCCTAAGGACGTTCCGGTGCCGTGGGCCTCAATGCAACTGATTGTCCGAGGGTCGATCCCGGCATTCTTTACTGCTCGCTTAATCAGTTGTGTTTGCGCGGCGGGATTCGGTACTGTGAAATGATTTGTTTTGCCGCCATGATTCACCGCACTTCCCTTTATCACTCCGTAAATATGATCATTTTCTGCAACAGCGGCCGTCAATGGTTTTAACAGGACAGCGCCAACGCCTTCACCCGGTACAAAGCCGTCTGCCGAATCACCAAAACTGCGGCACTTTCCGGTTGGTGATAACATTCTCATTTGTGACAGGCCAATATGCTTTGAATAATGGGAATAAAGATTCACCCCACCTGCAATTGCCAGCGAACACTCCCCCTGTTTAATACTTTCGCATGCCAGATGAACTGCTGTTAATGATGATGAGCATGCGGTATCTACGGTCATACTCGGCCCTTGAAACCCCAAAACATAAGAAACCCTGTTGGCGATTGACCAGGGCATTGAAGTGGGGATGACCATATTCCCCTTACGCCATTCATCCGGCCCCAAAAGCTGGTAGGAAAAAGTGGTGGCACCGACAAATACCCCGACGTAGACGTCCTCCCCGTTTTGAAGGCTATTTTTCAACCGCTTTCTGGTGTATCCGGCATCTTCAAATACAGTCCAGGCTGTCTGCAAGAATAACCGCTCTTGGGGATCCATCAATTGGGCTTCTTTTGGGGAAATCTTAAAAAACAAGGGGTCAAAATGGTCAATACCCTCTAAAAACCCTCCCCATTTACAACAAGACTTGTCTTCAAGATTATCAGGATCCGGACTATAGTATAATTCAAAATCCCACCGGTTCTCCGGGACAACCGTGACACAATCCTTACCTGCCTTTAAATTTTCCCAAAATATTTTTAAATTATCTGCCCTGGGATATCGTCCGCTCAGGCCGATAATCGCAATATCGTTTTTCCTTATTGGGGCATCATTTTTAATGCCAGATATTTTATTGCGCTGAAGTTTCTTTTCAGCAAATGATGAATATTCTTTTGCCATACCAAAATATTCAAGCAGCTTGGATGAATGATTAGCCATAAAATATTGAGTCAAATCGCTTATGGTATGATACTCGTATAATAATGTTTTGGACAATGATCCAAAGTGGTTCTCCATTTTTAAATTGAATTGATTGATGATGACGGAATCAAAGCCGTAGGCCTCAAAACTTTCTTCCGAATCCAACGATGCGATCGGTACCTTGATAATCTTCGATATCACCTCTTTAAGATAAAATTCTGTTTTTTCAGATAATTTCGAACTGCCCCCAGGGTCATCCGTCATTTTTTTCTTCTCTTCCTTGAAAAAAGAATCTTCAGCAAATCGTTTCCTGATTTGTGCCAAATCCCCATAAACAGTCACAACTTGAGCAACGTCAAGGTTAAGTGATTGATTAAAAATTCTGATTCCTTCTTCTGTCGGCAAACCGATCATTCCCCAATTTTCAGCTAAAAGATCAAGATCATTTTTATGGGGTTTCATGCCACCATCAGCCCAGAAGGGCCAGCTTATGGCCATGGTTTTGCCAGACCTTTTTTTATGTTCCCTTAACGCTTCACGCATGGCGGCATAGGCATTTAAAAACATATTGGCATAAGCATAATCGCTTTGTCCGAAATTACCGATCTCAGCGGCAATGGATGAGAAGAGCAGAAAAAAATCAAGGGATTCATCCCTTGTCATTACATCTAAGTAGAAGGTTCCGTATATTTTGGGCCCAAATACTTGATCAATTTCCGATCTGCTCTTTTTGATGATAAACGAATCGCGTAATACACCGGCACTATGGATAATTCCGTTTATTTGTGAATGGGTTTCTTTGACACGATCAATCAATTGTTTCACAGCTTCTTTAACCGAGATGTCGACTTGATAGTATACGACCTCGGAACCTGAAGCTTTTAATTTATTAACGGCAGTCTTCTGACTTTGGTTTAATGCTGAGCGCCCCACAAGAACGATTGTTGCTTTAACTTGAGTTGCTAAATATTCGGCAAAAATAAGCCCCAGGCCCCCGGCACCACCTGTGATAATATAAGTGCCGTTTTCTCTGAGTATTGCGGGGAAAGCGTCCTGGGGGCTCTCCTGTTTGCAGGATGGTATTATTTCTTTCAAACGTTTTGAAAACCTTTGCGTGCCGCTGTAACGGATTTCGAATTCCGAATCATTTCTGTACTGAAGCTCCTTTATAATTAAATCAGATAATGCAGGAAATGCATACCCGTTTTCCGGGTGATCCTGGAATTCGATTTTCTTATATCTGAAATCAGGTTTTTCCAATGCAAGCGTCTTGAAAAAGCCGCCCAAGGCTTCCCATTGGGGATTCATCTTATTGTCAAGGCCCCAACAAACGCATGTAAGACGGATACTGCCATTATACCTTCCTTGAATGAGGGCCCGGCTAAGATAGAATAGTGAAAAAAAACTATATCTCAGGCTGTTTTCCATATCCTCCTGTTCAAACCCGCTCACCGCTTGTGTCCAAAGATGAATAATATTTTCAAATTGTAATCCAAGACAATTCAGCTCTTTCAATAACCGGACATAATTATCATATTCACCTGGATTTATGCTGTAAATATCTTCCTGAATTTTTTGAAAGCGATCCCCCGGGATCACTAAAACGGCTTTAGACTCCGTTTTTTTCAATTGATGGGCCATATAATGAAAATTATCTTTATTCACATCAAACAATAAAATGCTGCCGGATACATTTTTCTCTATACTTTCAAGGGGAATCGGTTTTTTTTCAAAACGGGGAACAAAATAAAGAGATCTGTTTTGACCCCGCTCATCCGCCTTGGGCTGCTCCATTAAACCCCGGGACGATTGTTTTTCTTCAACATCCGGTATCCAATGCCTTTCTTTTAAAAACGGATAGGTTGGCAAAGGAATCCTTGTGCAAGCTTGACTGGCGTAGAGTTGGTTCCAGTCTAAATCAGCCCCCTGTGTATACATTTCAGCCAAAATGAGGGACTTTTCTTCAAATTCCTGATGGTCAGAGATGGACCCCAATTCATTGATTACCCTGTTTCCGTCATCAATTGACACTTTTTGTTTCATTATTTTTTTCGAATCCGGCTGGTTTATATAGCAATTCCTTGGGACGGAACCTGCCCGGAGTAATTTGAGACCTTCTATCAATTCTTCCCTAGTTTTGACGACCAAAGCCAGACGGCAGACAAAATGGTCTCTTCCCACGAGCAGCGTATAACTCATATCCCGGATATTCGGGCTGCTATGATGATGCAGATAGTCAAGCAAATCATGTATTTTCCGTTTCAAAAGCTTATCTGTCGCGGCTGAAAGAAACATAAGATGACATGGCAAAGAATGATTCTCCCCAGGGGAAAACAGGTTGCCGAAGGGCGCCTCTTCCAAGACAATATGGCAATTTGTTCCGCTGAATCCAAATGAACTGATGCCGGCCCGCCTGGGAATATTGGCTGTGGTGATCCAGTCTTTCAGCTCATCATTTATATAAAATGGGGAATCCATCAACGTGATATGGCCATTTAACTTCTGAAAATTTGCCAGTGGTGTGATTTTTTTGTATTTCAGTGATAAAAGGACTTTTATAAAACTGGCGATTCCGGCCGCCAGACTCCCATGGCCTATATTTGCTTTCACTGAGCCCAAGGCACAGGATGGGTGCTTGAACTGCTCACCTTGACACACATTTTTTAATGCTTCAAATTCAATGGGATCCCCTAAAGGCGTCCCCGTACCATGGGTTTCGATATAGCTTATCGATTCAGGATCAATAGATGCCCGTTGATAGACGTCTTTTAATAGTTGAGCCTGCGAGGCCGCGCTGGGCGCTGTGATTCCATTTGTTTTTCCGTCCTGGTTGCTGCCAAAGCCCTTAATGACACCGTAAATATGATCCTTATCTTCAATGGCCCTGGTTAAAGGTTTTAAAAGTACAACCCCTACGCCCTCTCCTAGAATAATTCCGTTGCTCTGCTCATCAAACACCTTGTATATTTCCCTTGGGGATAATATTCCCGATTGGAGACTCTGGGTATAGAGATCGGAATTTAACATCAGCACAATACCACCTGCCAGAGCCATATCACAATCACCGAAAATGATGCTCTGGCACGCTTGGCAAACTGCAATCAATGAAGAGGAACATGCCGTGTCAATGGTGACACTTGGCCCCCGGAGGTTGAGAAAATATGATATTCTGGAAGATAGTATGGAAGGGGCTGTTCCTGTGAATATATGACCGGAATTCTTTGAACTGCTTGATTTTAATTTTTCTCCGTAGCCGCTGTGGCTTGCGCCGACAAAAACGCCACATCTTTTTCTGGAAAGATCCGAACTCGAATAACCGGCATCTTCGAACGTATGCCACGCCTCTTCCAAGAATAAGCGCTGCTGCGGGTCCATGGTTTCAGCTTCCAAAGGCGAAATATTAAAAAAGGAACAATCAAATTTATCAATGTCATTTAAAAATCCCCCATAGAAATTATCGCCCCCATGGCCCCCTTCCTGGGCTGAGTCCCATCTTCCGGGCGGCACCTGGGTGATGCAGTTACGGCCCGATGCCAGGTTGTTCCAGAATTCATCCAGACTATCCGCCAATGGGAATCTTCCGGACATGCCAATCACAGCGATATCTTGGAGAATCAAATGTTCAGGATTTAAAATATCTGTTGATTCTAACGGTTTTTTAGTATTTGCCGATTTTTTGTTCCGAAGAAGGTCCTGGGCGTTTATTGATCTTACATTCAGGCCCTTAATGGCCAGTACCACCCTATTCCGGCTATCAATAAGATCTAAATCGAAACTGATTTCATGTGATTTTTTTTCAGTCCAGCGGATATATCCAAAATGGGTGTCATCATGAATTAATTCTCCATATAGGGTTGCTCTATCCAGGGAAACCGGT
>JBFFHG010000270.1:0-5589 GCA_041557055.1 Desulfosarcinaceae bacterium | reverse complement strand
TATTACAAGCCATCTCAAAAAAGTCTTTTGGCCCAATATTTTTGTTGGATCCGAATTTCAAATTCTCAACATACAGGCGTATGCCTCCGGTTTGAAAATCGAATCCGCCTCGAGCTTGAACCAAAATCCGTTTTTTGAGATGGTTTGTAATTTGTCATGATTATTGTAACAGTTGCTACAGACAAAAAAAATGAATACGATATGAAGGGAACCAAGGAACAAAAATCAAATCTGATCTCATAATAGAGGCGTTTAATGGCTTGCCTGTGTCAACAAATCGCTGGGAGCGACATTGAGCTTTCGCCAACTTGCATCGGCCAGCTGTGGATATTCCAAAACCTCGAAGCAGAGGAAATACAAGCGCTCAGCCGAGAAGCGTTGCGGAAAAAATCAAACCCAGGTCAGGCGCTGTTCTTACAGGGGGACACGACTGACGAAATGTTTCTGATAAAAGGCGGGCGCGTCAAACTTTCCAAAGTTCTTGAAGACGGGACCGAATTAACGCTGGATATCCGCAAGGCCGGTGATTTTGTCGGTGAAAACATGTTTTCTGAAGAAGGTCAATACCCGGTCAGTGCGTATTGCCTTGAAGATACTTTAACCTGTGGATTCAGCCGAAGCCAATTTGAAGAATTGGTCTTACAATACCCCAAGGTAGGCCTGCAGATTATCAAAAATTTAAGCGAAAGAATTACCTGGTTGACAAGCCGCGTGGGAAGTTTGGCCGTAACGAATATAGAAGATCGACTTTACCGCGTACTCAGCAGCGTCGCCAAAGAGCATGGGACGCTCAGTCCTCGAGGAATCCTGATCCAATTCCCTTTAACGCATGAGGACATGAGTTTTTTAACAGGAGCCCACCGGGTCAGCATTACCCGCGCCATAAAAGCGCTCAAGAAAGCGGGCAAAATTATCCATGAAGACAAACGGCTCATACTGCCTGCGTTGAAAACAGCGTAATTAACCCTATCGTTGCAAAAGTCGGAGGGCTTCAGAGCCAAGGCGCCAAGGGTGCAGCCGTAGTGGTCTGCTGCAACCCCTTGGCAACGCGGGATCTGGAGTCCTCCGGCTTTGCCGAAGGGTGGAAAAAATGGCATAAGATCGACCCGATCCTCCAGTGCACCGTTGGTTTGTTGCTCGAACGGGTTCCAAATTTGCCATCAGTTCAATGTCCATGCGGCTTTATAACCTTTTTGCCATCTTTTTTATGCAACTATAGGGTTAACTCTTCCATCCAAACAAATCGGCTGTGGTAATTCCATTAAAAATCGCGGCCTTTTCCGTCCACATTTCCTCTAAAGACTCTCATTTTTCATTTTTTTAATCATGTAACAGTTGCTACAGACTTTTTCATGCCTGACGCCTATGGTGCAATTAAGTCAATTCCAATAAGGAGCAAGAACCATGCAACTTCAAATTATCGGAACCTCTGGCAGTCCCATTAAAAACAGCAACACGGATCGACTGGTCGGCACCATTCTGGAGGCAACCGGACTGGAAAAGGAAACGTGCCCTGCTTAACCTGTTGCGAGGGGGACGTTTGCGAGATAAGCGGTGTTTGGTATATCCGGCAGCTTTATCAAAAACAGCACACGGGCCGCTTAATTAAAGCTGTTTTCGAATACAGCGGTCTATTATTAACCGTAGATTAAACAAAGGGAGGTTACATCATGAAAGTTTTAGTTTCTTATTTTAGCCAGAGTGGAAATACGGAAAAGATCGCTAAAAGCATCTGGGAAGAAGTATCCCAAGCGAATGAGGCGGATTTGAAGAAGCTTGAGGACGTCGGTGCTGGAGATTTTGCTGGATATGACGTCATCTTCATCGGTTCCCCCCTCCACTCAGCCAATCTGGCGGCACCGGTCAAAGAGTTCTTGACAAACATTCAGGCAGGTTCGAGCCAAAAAATGGCTGGTTTCATTACCCACTTCGCTGCAGCTTATCCGAGCCAGGACGTGGATGGATTTACAGAACCTATTCAAGCAATATGCAAAGAAAAGAAAATTGAATACAAAGGCTGTTTTGACTGCCAGGGCGCTTTGATCGAAACCTTGCACGAAGCAGTAAGGAAGAAGCTTAATTTATCTGACGAGGCATGGGAGGATATGCTTAAACAGATGACCGGACACCCCAACGAAGAGGACGTGGCAGAAGCCAAAGCGTTTGCAAGAGAAGTTTTGGCCTGATTTCAAATCCATATACATGAATCGCGGGACGAGATGACGTTTGACTAAAATCGATCTCAAAAAAATAGACATACATCACTGATTATGAAATATAATCAGTGATGTACAGTTTGGGGACATTCGATATGCTGATAATGTGTGCAAACACTGTGCAGAGATAAATCCAGCGTTTTAGACAATTGAATTAATATGATATTTTGAGAAAACACTCTAAGAAAGTTGGTTATGGCACATCAAAGATAACACGCCAATTCCGGTCTGCAAAATGCGTGAAACAGTCCGGCTGATCATGATCAGTCCGGCCGTGGGGCAGGTCCGGATGGGCCGCAGAAAGGGCGTGTTCAAGGGAGTGCTGGCTTGTCACGGCGCCGATTTGCCGCCGGGGTTGTACTGTATGATGGGGAGCATGCCGCCAGCTTCGGCGAAAAGCTGTATGCCCTCCCAATCCGTGCATTTTGGGAAACGACATAATCGTTATCAGTTAATATTCAAGTCGTTCCAAGTCACGCTCTCGCGGCTTCTGATACTTTACATATTTACGTATCCTTTTTTCATCCAGACCTACTGTAGCGACACAGTAACCTCGTGCCCCAAAATGATTGCCCCAACAGGGACTTTTGAAATCTATTCAGAACCCGAGGTGGGCCACCGAATAAATTCTTGACACATTTGCGTGGGTAAGACTATAGACTACGCCATGATTTAAATACATTCCATATTTGCATTTTTTCGCAATCCTAAGCTCTCAGGCTCTTTCAGGTGTGAGATCATTACCGTCAGCTTTTGAACGGCGAATCTGCTGTATTCAAACAGTAAAATCATTTTTTGCCCGGTAGCAGTCAACAATCTTCGTTTTGCCATGGGCCTTTCTCACAATGCTTTCCGGCCTCTGTGGGTTCCGTGGGACCACGGAAAGCTGAATTTATGCTTTGGCTCACCTTCGGGCTGAAAGGAAAATGTCATGTTTAAACTATTAAAAAAAATAAATGATCGTCCAATCCCATTTGAATTTTACACCGCGGAAACATTATGGAAAGATAAGCATATTTCAAAAAAGATGCTGGAATTACATCTCAACCCCGATGTTGATCCGGCTTCCCGCAACAAGGGCTTTATTGATAAATCTGTAGATTGGATGACTTCTCGTTTCCATATTGGAGACGGTTTTAAAATTGCGGATTTCGGTTGTGGCCCGGGACATTACACAACTCTATTTGCAGAGCGAGGTGCCGTGGTTACCGGTATCGATTTTTCGGAACGATCTATCGCTCACGCTAAAAAGCTGTCCCGGTTAAGGCAGCTCTCTATCAATTATGTGCATCAAAACTATCTTGATTTCAAAATAGATCGGAAATTTGATCTAATCACATTGATTTATTGCGATTTGTGTCCCTTAAGTCCGCAACAGAGGCGGAGATTGCTGGCAACCTTTAACCGACATTTGAAGGATGACGGCATGGTGTTCTTAGATGTTTTCTCCTTGAACGCATACAACCGACGCCGGGAGGCGGCTGCCTACGAGCATCTACTTCTTGACGGTTTTTGGTCAGAAAACGACTATTACGGGTTTCTTAATACGATCAAGTACGATAATGAAAAAGTGATTCTTGATAAGTACACTATTGTTGAAGCCTCCAAAATCTGGGAAGTTTACAATTGGCTGCAGTATTTCAGCAAGCAATCCTTGGCAAAGGAGTTTGAGGACAATGGTTTTCAGATTATTGAATACTATTCAGATGTTGCGGGAAGCGATGTTCACAATGATTCTGATGTTATCGCTGTGGTTGTTAAAAAGAAGATCTAATTGATAAATGAAACCCTTGCCAAATCCCCGGCCCAAACGCGGCAAGCAGGGGTAGCTTGGTGAAATTATGTCTTTTGGCAAAGGACCATTATTTACCCGCTATATCGGTATCGATTATTCCGGCGCCCAAACGTCGACCACCAGGTTTAAGGGCTTGCGCGTCTACTTGACCGACCGGAAAACCTTGTCGATGGAAGTGCCACCGCCACCCATCGCGCGCAAGTACTGGACCCGGCGGGTATGATCGAGTGGCTGGTTGAGCGTTTAACTGAAGCTTTGCCGATTCTGGCCTTTTGATGGATGGGAGATTCCACACGGGCGTTCGGCCGTGGTCGAGGTTTATCCCTCTTTGTGGCGCCGGGGCTTTGCCCGTGAAGATCGCACGGCCGATCAGCATTGACGCCTGGACCACAGATCCGGAAGCGGTTGAAATCCAAAAAGGTTGGAGCGGATCATCGACGCGAGATCTTTGACCGGGTTTTGCCGTCTATTGAGAGCGGCAATGCCGGCAGGGACAATATGCTTTACGAGGTCGCCTATGCCGCTTGCTATGATGATGACGACCTGCGCGGGCTGGCGCAGGCTTTCGAGGCGATGCAGATTGCACCGGACCGGCACCAAAAAAACGGCGCAGCAGCTTTTTGGGGTTTAAACGCGTTTTTCAGACATGGTGGTTCCAACAGGCCTGAGTCGTGATGATCTGAATTGTACCCATCCATCTGGACACCTTATGGTCACTTCTCCCTGTGAGTCTTCAAAGGCAGTGTTCTCACCATGGCGCATTGCGTTCGCAAAGGGCCATATGGTTGCGAAACTTGCTGCGCACATGCCACTTGGCGTTAGTCTTCCGATCAGGTATTCCCCTTCAGCATGTGAGCAGAATTCATTTTCGATCACCTCGCATTTGATGTCATACACAAGAATCATATCCCCCTCGTTTCCCGGCGGCTGACGTTGAACTCCTCAAACTTTTGCAATATCAGGGATAAAACATGTGCCCTTCACCAGCGGGAACGGCGCGCAACGCAGTTCCCGCTTTGGGTTAAAGGGGGCGTTTTTGATCAGGTCTTTTTTCAAACACTTCTTTAGCAACAAATGCTGCATTTAAAGCAGCGGGAAACCCTGCATAGACGGCCATTTGAATGATAACTTCCATTATTTCGTCATGGGTGCAGCCGACATTCAGGGCGGCATTAATGTGTACTTTTAGTTGGGGTGCCGCATTGCCCAGAGCTGTAAGAGCGGCAACCGTAGCAATTTCCCGTGACTTTAAATCAAGTGCGGGCCTTGAGTATATATCTCCAAAAGGAAATTCTATTGTATATCTTGCTAAATCCGGTGCTATGTTTTTTAGGCTTTGAATAACGTTCTCTCCGGCCTCACCATCTATCTCTTTTAATTTCGCCAATCCTTTTTCATAACGACTTTGATCCATTTCGGTCTCCTCCAGTCACGTACGTCTAAAGGTTAAAAAATAAGCATGAATTTAATCCTTTAGAAGCCAATGTCATTAACTTAGCAGCATTAAAAATAGCGCAACTATCTATATATACAAGCAAAAGTCTTTATTTTAGAGGATCGACATGATATACTCTCTTT
>JBFFHG010000269.1:0-5590 GCA_041557055.1 Desulfosarcinaceae bacterium | reverse complement strand
TGTTCTGGGTCATCTCCAGGCCCGATACGGCCACGCCGCCGGCGTTGGCCGCTTTGCCCAGACCGTAAAGAATTCCCGCGTCCAGAAAAATATCGATGCCCTCGGGCACGGTGGGCATGTTGGCCCCTTCCGAAACAACGGCAATACCGTTTTTCACCAGGTTGCGGGCGTCATCGGCGCTGATCTCGTTCTGGGTGGCCGACGGAAAGGCGCAGTCGGCTTTGTGATTCCATAACGGATTGCTGCCGGACGCCGCATCAACGGGCGTAAACACCGCCGAGGGATACTTTTCGGTATACTGGCTGACACGGCCGCGGCGCACGTTCTTCAGATCCTTGAGATAGGCCAGTTTTTCCCGGTCAACGCCGGCTTCATCATAGATATAGCCCGACGAGTCGGAAAAGGTCATTGGTTTGCCGCCCAGGTCCAGCAGCTTCTCAATGGTGTACTGGGCCACGTTGCCCGAACCCGATACCAGGCAGCTTTTGCCCTCCAGGCTCTGGTTGCGGCTGGCCAGCATCTCGGCGGCAAAGTAGACCGAACCGTATCCGGTCGCCTCGGGCCGTATCAAACTGCCCCCCCAGTTCAGGCTCTTGCCCGTGAGCACTCCGGTGAACTCGTTGCGCAGCCTCTTGTACATGCCGAACAAAAATCCGATCTCACGGGCGCCCACGCCGATGTCACCGGCAGGCACGTCGGTGTCGGGGCCGATGTGACGAAACAGCTCGGCCATGAAGCTCTGGCAAAAACGCATCACCTCCAGGTCTGACTTGCCTTTGGGATCAAAGTCGCTGCCCCCCTTGCCGCCGCCCATGGGCAGGGTGGTCAAGGCATTTTTGAACACCTGCTCAAACGCCAGAAACTTCAAAATGCTCAATGTGACCGAAGGATGAAACCGCAATCCGCCTTTGTACGGGCCGATGGCGCTGTTCATCTCGATGCGGAAGCCGCGGTTGACATGGACCTCGCCCTGATCATCCACCCAGGGCACCCGAAACAAAATCACCCGCTCGGGCTCCACCATACGCTGAATGATCCTGGCGCTGCGGTACTGCGGGTTGCGCTCCAGTACCGGTGCCACTGATTGCAGCACTTCGCTGACGGCCTGTTGAAACTCTTTTTCATGGGGGTCACGACGAACGACTGATTCAAAATCCGATGACATGGTTGTTGTCTCCTGCTGTGTTAAAATCACTTTAAGTTATGGTTTATAAAATGGTTCAAGCCGCTGCGGCCTGAACCGACGCTCCCAATTCAAAACCCAGTTGCAGGGCCTGCCGGTTGAGATCAAGAAACGCCGGCGGCAAACGCTGCGCCAAAACCTTCTCCACAGCGCCCAGGCCCACAACCCCGGTAAGCCCGATGACCGCACCCAACACACAGATGTTGAACACGATGGGCTTGCCGATCTTCTCCATGATGCTTTCATACATGGCCAGCTCGTGCTGCACCGCATCCACCTTGCGCTGGGTGGTTACAAAACGCGAATCGGTGATCAGCACCCCGCCCGGACGGATGATCGTGGCATATTTGCCATAGGCCTCCTGGGTCAGGCACACCAGAATGTTGGGCTGATTGACCTTGGGGTAGTTGATCACCGCATCGGAGATGATCACATCCGAACGCGTGGCGCCGCCGCGCGCGGCCGCGCCGTATGCCTGGGTCTGCACGGCGTTGCGCTGCTCGTGCAACACCGCGGCTTCAGCCAAAATGATGGCGGCGGTGATCACCCCCTGGCCGCCGGATCCTGAAAAGACAAGTCTGTGACGTTGGCTCATTGTGTTGTCCTGTTGGTTTGTCTGAATTAGTAAAGGCCTACCCGGCCATGGCTGTCCGAATGACTGTTTCATACTGGGCGCAATACTCGGGCCGCTCGCACTGCACGAACACCCCGCGCGGCAACTTGCCGCCCGCCTGCCCCTGCTTGGAGCCGATCGGCGCGGTGTTCTCCTTAAAATACCTCATCATCTCCACGGCCCCGCCCTGCTTGTTTTTGCGCCCGAAATAGGTGGGACACTGGCTCATCACCTCCACCACCGCAAATCCGGGATGCGCGATGGCCTCGGCTATGCGCTTTTGAATCTCCTGCGCGTGATAGGCGGTGGTGCGCGCCACATAGGTGGCCCCGGCCGCCTGGGCCAAAGACGCAATGTCAAAGTCCTGATCGATGTTGCCAAAGGGCGCCGTGGTGGCCAGCGTCCCGGCACCGGACAGCGGCGAAAACTGACCGCCGGTCATCCCGTAGATGCGGTTGTTCATCACGATCGCGGTGATGTTGATGTTGCGACGCGCCGCATGAATAAAATGGTTGCCACCGATGGCCAGCGCATCACCGTCGCCCATGGGAACGATCACGTTAAGCTCAGGACGGCTAAGCTTGACACCGGTGGCAAACGTCAGGGCACGCCCGTGCAAGGTGTGCAGGGTGTGAAAATCCAGATACCCGGCTATGCGCGATGAGCACCCGATGCCCGAAACCATTACGATCTCCTTTTTCTTCAAACCCAACGACGCCACGGCCCGCACCAGGTTGTTGAGCACAATGCCGTGCCCGCAGCCCGCACACCACAGATGGGGAAAAAAACGCTCGCGGATATACTCTTTAATCATGGTCCATACCTCAAAATAAAATTAACTGGATTGCAACTTGGTGATCTTCAAATCACATGACAACCTCAAGGGGGTTGTAATCTTGTCATACCCCATTGCCGCTGATCAGCCGCAACTGGGCTTTGATATCCGTGGGCGTGATCAGCTCGCCGTCGATGCGGTTGGCCAAAAACACCTTGTCCGGGTTGCGCACGGCCGAACGCACCATCCGGCACATATGACCCGTGTTCATCTCCACCACCACCACGTATTTGGCCCGGGCGCACTTTTCCCCGATCAGACGGGACGGAAACGGCCACAGGGTCTGCAGCTCCAACAGCCCGATATTGCCGCCGCGCTCCCGCAGATTCTCCGTAACGTGCAGGGCCGAGCGCGCGCTCGATCCGTACGAGATCAACACAATATCCGCATCCTCCAAATAGTATTCCTTGTAATGGGCCAGCCGGTGAACGTTGTTTTCTATCTTGTCCACCAGGTGCCGCAGCAAACCGTGCACGATCTTGGGGTTGTCCGACGGAAAGCCCCACATGTCGTGATACAGACCCGTGACATTGTACCGGTGCACTCCACCAAAATCGCTCATCGGCAGACGCCCGTCATCGCGCGGCAAATACGGATGGTAATCAACACCCTCCTTGACCGAGGTGCGCAAACGCTCCACCAGCGCGATGGCCCCGGGCTCGGGGACCGAAAGCTTCTCGCGCATGTGCCCCACCACTTCGTCAAAAAGAAGAATCACCGGCGTGCGAAAGGTCTCGGCTATGTTGAACGCCTCCACGGTCATGGCGAACACGTCCTGGTGATTGGACGCCGTCAATACCACAATGGAGTGGTCGCCGTGCGTGCCCCAGCGCGCCTGGTTCACATCGCCCTGTCCCACATGGGTCGGAATCCCCGTGGACGGGCCCCCGCGCTGCACGTTGACCACCACACAGGGGATCTCGGCCATCACCGCATAACCCAGCGCCTCCTGCTTAAGGGAAAAACCCGGTCCGCTGGTGGCCGTCATCACCTTGTGACCGGTCAAAGAGGCGCCGATAATGGCGCACATCGACGCTATCTCATCCTCCATCTGGATGAACCGCCCGCCCTTTTCAGGCAGCCGTCTGGATAAATTTTCCGCAATCTCCGTCGAGGGCGTGATGGGATAGCCGGCATAAAAATCCAGGCCGGCATACATGGCGCCCTCCACGCACGCTTCGTTGCCTTGCACGAACTTAACGCTTGCACTTGTCATGATGCTTTTTCCACTTGAGGTTGGGGGGTCGATACTTCAATGGCCAGATCCGGGCAACGCAGCTCGCACAGCATGCACCCGATGCAATCCTCGATCCTGACCGCTTCAGCTTTGTCGTGACGGTTCAGCTCCAATACATGCTTCGGGCAAAAGGCCACGCAGATACCGCAACCCTTGCACCACTCCGTGTTGACATTCATTTTAACTTCAGTCTTTTTGCTCATCAGTCCAGTAACCTATGAATTGTTGTAAATTATGCAGGATCTCCCGCCTGCCGTTTGGGCCTAAATCTGTTCAAAAAAAATGCCAAAACCAAATGATCGCCCGAAGCCCCTCACAAAAATTAAAATTTTTGAATATTCAAGGCATTATGTTAAAATTGCCGAAAAAGGGCCATGGCAGGCGGGCGATCCAAAAATGTCCAAATCGACCAATCTTGATGAAAAGATCAAAACAAGCTTCTTGCCATAATCCTTACCCGTTGCAACGGCCGGCATCATTTGCTGATTCATACCTCTTACCTTCACTTGCCGTCCATTTCACCGTAACGGCCGCTCTGATTCAAATGGATTTGTATCTTCCTGCAAAACATTTCAGGGTCCATGTTCCAAACCGCTTTGGCACATCTTTGCAACGGCCGGTGGGTCACGATCTTTTGGCGCAGCATTTCCATTCGCTTATACTTCTGCCGGGCAATGCCATAAGCGGTTTCCATATCCACGGCTTCAAACCGGACCTGGTCCCCCGGCATGGCTTGGGCGATCAAATCAAGATCGGCCGATATCACCGTTGCAATTTTGGCGTAACCGCCGACGGTCTGTTCACCCAGCAGAACAATGGGCTGGCCGTCCTCGGGCACCTGGACACAGCCGGGGAGGCATGGCTCGGAGATGATGCTTTTGGGCATGCCGGGCCGGATTGAAATTTGCGGCCCTTCAAGCCGGTATCCCTTTCGATCAGCCTTGGGACTGACCGTAAAAACGGAATCAAAAAATGTGGGCAGACTCTCGGTGAAGTACCCTTCCTGAGGGCCGGGTATGGCTCTTAAAATAATTTGTGCCCCATAACGGGGAATCCACTCCGGCGGGACATAACGCATATCGTCGAGACGTTCGGGCTTGCGCCCGGCAATCATGTCGCCCCTTTGAAGGGCGCGTCCTTCATATCCCCCGATACGGGCGCCTGCATAGGTGGAGAGACTATCCATCACCTCCGGCACATCAATGCCGCCGGTGACCGCCAAATAGGCCCGACATCCGCTGCGGGCTTGTCCGATATTGATTTGATCTCCCGGTTTGGTTCGAAACGTGCTCCATGGGATGATGGGCCGGTTGTTGACGCTCAGCGGCATATCAGCGCCTGTTAGCGCCATGTCGGCTTCCACCAGAATCTCAAAACCGGCCCCCGCAAAAGTCATTTCCAGCACGGCGGCGTTGTCCGGATTGCCGGTCAGAATATTGGCCACACCATGGGCGAAACGATCCAGACATCCTGTGGCGGGAACTCCGAATTGACGGAATCCGATCCGGCCGGCGTCTTGAACGGTGGTGTACGCACCCGGGTCCAGGACCTTGAATAAAGGTTTCATCATATTTCTTCCTCAGCCAGGCGGTTAAATTCTTTTGCTTCAGAATATATTCCTTTTCTCAACCAAGCTTGGGAAAGGTAAAAATAACATTGCCCATTGTTTGGGTTAAGACCAATCGCTTGTTCAAGCAGCCGGATTGCATTATCAGGTTTTCC
>JBFFHG010000268.1:0-5600 GCA_041557055.1 Desulfosarcinaceae bacterium | reverse complement strand
GGCGCTGGGCATCAACGGCCGGCTTATCACGGATGTCATTCCGCAAGTCGAGCTGATCATCGGCCCGCAGCCGCCGCTGCCGGATCTGCCCCCCGGCGAGATGCAGAACCGCTTCAACATGGTCTTTCGTCATTTCATCGGCGTATTCGCCAAAAAGGAGCATCCGCTGGTGCTCTTTTTCGATGACCTCCAGTGGGTTGATTCCGCCAGCCTTCAACTTGTCGAAAATATCGTATCGGACCGGGAAACCAGGCATCTGTTGTTTGTCGGCGCCTACCGGGACAACGAGGTGGGCCCGGCGCATCCCCTGCTGCCTGCTTTGGCGAACATCCGCAAAAGCGGCACGGTGCTGCAGACCATCCCCCTTGCGCCCCTCTCCCGTCGCGACCTGGGACGCCTCACGGCAGAGGCGCTGCACGCCGATCCGGAACAGGTTATGCCATTGGTCCGGCTGGTATTCGAAAAAACGCGGGGCAATCCGTTCTTTGTCCTGCAGTTTCTGAACACCCTGCACAAGGAAGGTCTTCTGGCATTCGACGCCGAACAGTCCGCCTGGACCTGGGATATGGACGACATCAGGGCCAAGGGATTTACGGACAACGTTGTGGCGCTCATGTTGGCGAAGCTGAAACAACTCCCCGCCGAAACCCGACGCGCTTTGAAGCTGGCGGGCTGTCTCGGCAATGAATTCGAGCTGAAATTCCTGGCCATCATCGCAGACAAATCAGAACAGGCCATGGAAACGGCCTTGGAGGATGCGGTGCGCGAGGGATTGGTCTTGTTGCACAGCGGAACCTATGAATTCCTGCATGACCACGTCCAGGAAGCGGCCTGCTCGCTGATCCCGCCGGAGCGACGCCCGGAAGTGCATCTGAAGATCGGCCGGCTGTTGATGACCCAGTTTGCCGAAGCACAGATCGAAGAGCGGCTCTTTGACGTCGTGGGCCATCTCAACCGGGGGGCCGTACTGGCCACCGACCCCGTCGAAAAAAAAACGCTTTTTCGACTCAATCTTCAGGCCGGTCACAAGGCAAAGGCGGCCGCCGCCCATGGGGCCGCACGCCAACATTTTGTCCGGGCCGCGGCGCTCCTCACCCCTGATGCCTGGCAAGCCCGCTATCAGGAAACCTTCGCCTTGCACCTGGACCTGGCCGAGTGCCACTACCTGACCGGCAATTTCGAATCGGCCGATGAAATCTTCCATGGTTTGCTGAAACGCGCCGGGTCGGACCTGGACCGCGCCCGGGTCCACCGGCTGAGAATGCGGCTTTACCAACTCAGCGGACGATTCAACGACGCGGTGGATGCAATGGTGGCGGCGTTGCATCCATTCGGTATCCATCTGCCGGAAGAGGGTGAAAAAATCACCGCCGCAGTAGCCGCCCAGCGCCGGGAAATCGACGCCGGCCTGGCCGGCCGCCGGATTGCCGATCTTCTGAATGCGCCGCGGGTCACTGATCCCATCGCCAAGCTGATTATCGACCTGATCGCCGAAGCCGTGATCCCCGTCTATACCGCCCGGCCGCATTATTTCCCCCTGATATCCGCCATCGGTGTCAATCTTTCACTGCGCCACGGCAACACCCCGGCCGCCATTTCGTCTTACAGCAACTGGGCCGTGGTCTTGATATCCGAGGACAACACCCTTGACGGTTACGCGTTTTCCGAGCTGGCGTTGGGGTTGACAAAGCGTTTCGACGCCGCCCGGGAGCAGTCGTGCGGCCTGCTTCGGCACGGCCTGTTCGTGAACCATCGACGCTATCCTGTGAGGGGCAATCTTGCTTTCCTGGAACAAGGCTTCCGGGCGGCGGTGGAGGGGGGGGATCTGGTCAATGCCGGTCTTACGGCGCTGAACCGGGTCAGCGTTGGGCTGGAGACCGGCGGTTCGCTGATCGAGTCACTGACCGATTCGCAAAAGTACTGCGACTTCGCCCTGGAAATTCACAATGACGCAGCCTACCAGCACATCCGGATCGTCCAACAGTACATCACCTGCCTCATGGGCCGGACACAGGGACCGGCAGGCCTGGAGAGTCAGACCTTCAACGAGGCGGACGGCCTTGCCCGCCTGACGGCCGCACACTGGGGGCACGGCATCGGCGAATTCCATGCCCGCAAGCTGATGTGCGCTATTTTTTTCGGGCAATACGCCGAAGCCCTTGAGCATGCCGCTGCAGCCCTGCCGCATCTGGCCGGCATGCTGCTCGAACAGGTGTGCCGTTTTCACCAGGCCCTGGCACTGGCGGGGCTGTACGAAAAGGCCGCGCCGACCCAACGCAAAGACTATCGCGCCACCCTGGACGATTTATTGTCCCGGTTCGCGCACTGGGCGCAACACTGCCCGGAAAACTTCGAAAACTGGCACGCCCTGATTTCAGCCGAGGCGGCCCGCATCGACGGCAGGGAGCTGGAGGCCGAACGGCTTTACGAAAAGGCGATCCATTCAGCCGCAGACAACGGCTTCACACAGTACGAAGCCCTGGCCAACGAACGGGCCGCGGCATTTCACCATACCCGGGGACTTGCAACCATCGCCCAGGCCTACCTGCGCAACGCCCGCGCAGCCTATAACCGATGGGGCGCCGAAGGAAAAGTGCGCCAGTTGGAGGCGCAGCACCCTGGGATCTTCGAAGAGGCGGCATTGGGGAAAAACAGCGTCGGGGGGCTGGACGCGCTCGCGGTATCCAGAGCATCCCAGGCCATCTCCGGAGAGATCGTCCACACCAGCCTGCTTGACAAGCTGATGCGCATCGTGATCGAAAACGCCGGTGCGCGCAAGGGGTGTCTTCTGCTCTTTGAGGGCGACGAGCCGGCCATCGCAGCCCAGGCCGCGGTGGAGGGCGAAGAGATCAAAGTCCTGCTGCAAAGCCGGTCCACACTTTCCGAACTGCTGCCTCTTTCCGTACTCAACTATGTCAGGCGAACCCTTGAAAGCGTCATCCTTGACGACGGCGACGATCGAAACGTGTTCTCCGAAGACGATTACCTGATCACAAACCGGCCCGCATCGCTTCTGTGCCTTCCCATCATGCGGCAGGCCAAACCGGTCGGGATTCTCTACCTGGAGAACGATCTTGTCAAAGGGGCTTTCCCCCCTGAGCGGACGACGGTCCTGGAAGTGCTTGCCGCCCAGGCGGCCATCTCTCTGGAAAACTCGCGCCTGTATACCCAACTATCTGAAAACATACGAAAATTTCGCGCCATTTTCGACCAGACCTTTCAATTCATCGGTTTGATGACCACCAACGGCACGGTGGTTGATATCAACCGAACCGCCCTGGCGTTCGCCGGTATCCGGGAAGCGGACGTGCTCAACCGGCCCTTCTGGACAACCCCATGGTGGACCCACTCAAAAAAACTCCAGAATCAGTTGCGCACAGCCATAAAAAAAGCCGCCCGTGGCGAGTTTGTGCGCTTCGAGGCGACCCACAATGCTGCCGATGGAACGCTGCGTTACATTGATTTCTCCATCAAGCCGGTTTCCAATGATGCCGGTGAAATCGTTCTTCTGATTCCCGAAGGCCGTGACATCAGTGAACGCAAACACGCCGAGCAGGAGCTGCACAGACACCGCGAGCATCTGGAAGAGCTGGTCCGTGAACGCACTGCGGAGCTGACCATTGCCAAGGAGCAGGCCGAGGTGGCCAGCCAGGTCAAAAGCGAATTTCTGGCCAACATGAGCCATGAAATCCGCACCCCCTTAAACGGCGTCATCGGCATGACCCATCTGCTGATGGGCACCGATCTGACGCCGGAGCAGCTTGATTTTGCCCGAACCGCGACCTCCAGCGCCAACGCCCTGCTCAACGTCATCAATGATATTCTGGACTTTTCCAAAATCGAAGCCGGCAAACTCGACTTTGAACATATCGATTTCGATCTGCTCGAATTAATGGAAGATCTGGCCGAGATGATGGCCCCCCAGGCACAGGAGAAGCAACTGGAGTTCGCCTGCTTTATCGATCCTCAAATGCCGCGCCGGATTCAGGGCGATCCAGGCCGTTTGCGTCAGGTGCTGCTGAACCTGACCGCCAATGCCCTTAAGTTCACCCACAGGGGCGAGGTGAGCATACGGGCGATGGTCAAAGCCCAAAACCACACCTGGGTCAAACTCCATTTTGAAGTCACGGACACCGGCATCGGCATTCCAGAATCTCTGTCCCATCGCTTATTCCAATCGTTCACCCAGGCGGACAGCTCCACCACCCGAAAGTTCGGCGGTACCGGACTGGGGTTGGCCATATGCAAAAAACTGGTGGAGATGATGGGCGGCCGGATCGGAGTGGAGAGCCGTCCGGACCGTGGTTCCAGATTCTGGTTTACCGTTCAACTGGACAAACAGGCACCGGCCCAAGAGGGACCGGCACTGTCCGAACCACCGGACGACCTTGGGACCAAACGCATTCTGGCCGTGGATGACAATGCCACCAACCGGGATATTCTCAAAGCCTATCTCTCATCATGGCGCTGCAAGGCCCGCCTGGCCGCCGGCAGCCGAGAAGCCCTTGAGCTGATGACCCGCGCCGCGGAACAGGAGAAGCCCTTTGACCTGGTGATTATCGACGCCGTCATGCCGGAGATGGATGGCCAGATGCTGGGCCGGGCGATCAAGGCCCATCCGCTGCTGCAAACCACGCCCATGATCATGCTCACCCCATGGGGCGGTCAGGGGGATTGGGCCGCAACCCAAGAAATCGGTTTCAACGCCTGTTTAAACAAGCCCATCAAGCAGTCCCAACTCCACGATGCCATTGTGTCGGTCCTTGACAATCGCCAACAGGCATCTTCCGGCACCGTGGAAAAACAATCGGCCGCCCTGCCCGCCATCAACGAAACAGGACCGCGAAAAGGGCGGATTCTGCTGGCCGAGGACAACAACACCAACCGCAAACTGGCACTGCACATCCTGCGCAAACTGGGCTATGCAGCAGACGCCGTCAACAACGGACGTCTGGCATTGGAAGCACTGGCCCGGCAGCGTTACGACCTGATCCTCATGGATATTCAGATGCCCGAGATGGACGGTTTCGAAGCCACCCGTCTCATTCGCGCGGGACGGTTGGAAGGTCACAATCAACGACGGGCCGGTCCATCCCCTGCAACACCCCGGGAACCGGACCTGAAGCCGCCGCAGACGTCTGCCGGCGCCCGCCCTTTGAAGAGCCGGATACCCATCATCGCCATGACAGCCCACGCCATGGCCGGAGACCGGGAAAAATGTTTGCAAGCCGGCATGGATGACTACCTGTCCAAACCCATCGACCCCGACATCCTCTCGGCCAAAATCAAGCATTGGACCGGCGTTTGATGGGCGGCCAAAAGTATCTGGGATTACAGAGCCTTTTCCAGTACATCCGACCCCGGTAAAATTGAATATCAGCGCAGGCCGCGAATGAACGCCCCCACCGCCGCTGTGCCGTGCGCCTGCACCATGCGGATGGTCTGGGTGCCGATGACGGCGATATCCACTTTCCCAACGAGAAAATCCACATCCGCCTTGTCCCTGACGCCGAACCCCAAGGCCAGGGGCAGATCAACGGCCCGGCGGCAACGGTCCAGGTAACCCTCCAACGCCCCGGTAAAATCGGTCTGCCGGCCGG
>JBFFHG010000267.1:0-5609 GCA_041557055.1 Desulfosarcinaceae bacterium | reverse complement strand
GGCAGGCGGCCGGAACAGGGTTGTGGCGCACTACCCCTCCAGCACCTGTTGAATATGATCAACGTTTTTGATCGAATGATATGTAAAAGCGTGGTGTTGCGCGTTTTCGCCAAGTTGACGGCGCAAATTTCGATTGTCCAGCAACGCCACAATTCGCGCAAGCATGTTTTTGTAATCGCCTGCAAAATATCCCACTTGCTGTTTATCGAAAACACCGTCGGGATTGCAGTGCAAACTTACGACCGGAACCTTTCGCATCCAGGCCTGAATGAAAGTATTGGCAAATCCCTCCACCAGGCTCGTGTTTACAAAAATATCCGACTCGGCCAACACTGCATTAACACTTTCAATCGACTGTTTTCCCAGAAAAGAAAAATTCTTGAGTTCTTTGGTGTCACGCTCGAATTGCAATTGTTTTTGCGCATCATCCCATGGCGTACCGATCATTATGCATTCCACATCCTTGCCAAGCAGTTGCAAATCCGCGGCCAATCGAACAAACAAATCCGGCTGTTTCCACGGCTTGAAATTGGCCACCCAAACGATCTTGACCCGGGGCCCTTTCTCCAGCCTCTCTGTGGGAAAGGGGTGGAAGTTGCAAATAACGGCATTGGCTTTGCGTGAATAATTTTGTGTAAGCAAAGCCGACTGGTCGGCGGTTTGCGCAATGATGCCGCCGACTCGCCGCAAGCCGTATTCCAGAAGCGATTTATCCAACCGATCCAAGGCGATGCACATTTCATTCCCGTCCAGAGGCATCACATCGTTATCATGAGCAATGTGCCACACCGAGCGACAACCCGATTTGGCGGAATACCAGGCGGCAAATCCCGTGTATGCGCAGCCAACGCGTTGGTATATGATATCGGGCCGGATGCTTTTGAGCCTATTCATCACGCCGAGCGCGTCAAAGTAAGACCTGTGAAACGGCGCAAACGGCAGGGTCGGAATACGCACGATTTTGTAGCCATCAGGCCGGAATCCATTCCCGACTTGTTTAGTCAGAAAAAAGATATCGTACTCACCGCGCTTGAGAAGCGCCTCAATCATGCACTTGACCTGATACTGGGCACCGCCCATGAATCCCGACCAGTGTTTGGGCATTAGAATGCAGAGTCTCTTTTTCCGTTCCATTTGATTATCCCCCGATACCCTTGCGCCCCTGTGATGCAGACGAATGCAACCACGCCGGGTCGTCGTCTGGTTGCCGGGCCGCCGCGCTTCCCAGCATGACGGCCTGAGGCGCCACCATGACCGCATTGTCAGGCACATCGCCGATGATGAGGGCCGATGCCCCGATTTTGGCGTTGTTTCCAATTCGCAAGGGGCGCCCCAATTCCTTTTTGGAAACAATCTGAGCACCGGCACCGATGAATACATTGTCCCCGATTTCAACGTTATTGCCGCCGATGGTGACACGTTGGAGAATCAGGCAATTTTTACCGATCAATGTATTCGGATTGACAATGAGTCCCCGTGCGTGCCCTAAGAACAAACCCGGTCCGACCTGCACCCGCGGCCCGATCCAGATGCCGTGAAAAAAGTCATTCAACCGGGTGCACAAGTAGGCCATTGGCTTCAGCTTGATTAAGTAGAACCACTGGGACAGCCTGAAGAGCAACACAGCCGCCGCCATAGGGTCGTACAATATGGCAAGCAGAGAGAACCCGCGGCGTTCTTTATAGACGCGAAAATCTTCCTTGAGGTATTCGATGAGGCGAAAGGGCATATGTTTTTCTCCGGATCTATTGTCCGCCACGTTTGTCGCCTGCCAGGGATCGTCGAGCGACAATACCCCGTTTTACAACTTCGGCTGGAAAACCGAAGAGCTGGCAATTGCTTTCAGGTACGGTTTTAACCACAACGCTCCCCAGACCGACAAACACGTTGTCGTCGATAGAGACCCCCGGCGCGAACCTTACGTTTGAGGCCACATAGCACCTTTTGCCAATGGTTATGGAGGTATCGGCGCGATCGCCGCCATGGGTCCAGAATTCGCTGCGCCTGCCTGCCAAGCGGGTTTGCTCTCCGACCGTCATGCCACCGGATGCATCCAGCAGGTGCCCATTCGTCAAATGGACTCGATCGCCCAAGGTCAACCGCGCCGCCATGCCGTCCCCGACAGTCCGCTTCCTCGCAGCATCCTTTGTGCAGATGAATTCATTGTTATTACCGATAATTGCGCCGTTTCCGATCATTATGTCCGAATGCCCGCGAAATCTGTTGCCCCGGCCGATGACCGAGGCGCCCATGGTCAGGCGGTGAACAGTGATAACTGTGCACAATCCGATCTTGGCACCGGGAGCTATGCGATATCCGAACAGCAGGCGATATGCCTGAACCCTTAACATGTTCAACGGCAGCAAGGAGATACAGAAAGCAAACAGATCTTTCATAGATAGTGCCCCCATCCATAGGCCAATTTGCCCGATATCCGTGTTGTGCGAAAAATGATGGCGTCAAACAGATCCGATCCTCAAGTGCACCATGGGGCAATTGCCCGGTTGGGTCTCAATTTCCGCATCGGTTCAATAAACATAACCCGTTTCAAACCCCTGGTCATCTTTTTTATGCAACGTTGGTGTTAATACCGCGCCTTTCAGACATATGTTTCGAGTTTTTCTATATCGCCAAAATCTTTTTTTTGGTTTTGTGATAAATACGTGTGGTTGCTTTATACAGCGGCCATGCCGCATAACTTGTATTGGTCATGGCCGCTGTATCATACCCATACAGGGCTGCCGTCTCCAGCAGATCATCGGAAGGCACGAAACCGTACATGCGGTCATTTTTCCATTTATCAAGCGATCTTTGATGGAAAAAGGATTTGTCGGCCTCACTGATGTCGCGATCCAAAAAGCGTAAAAGCGGCTCCAACGCCGCAGGGTCCGCGACCATCTCCTCATAGCGGACGATGTGCAGGCGGTCTCCGGCCAGGTCCTTAAGCTTGAGCAGATTGCGGTAAGCGCGCACCCATTCATGCTCTCCTTTTTCGGGCGGTGTCTTCCACCGGGTGAATGCCGAATAGAGCGTATCCATCGGATTTCGCACCAGTCCGATCAGAAAAATGTCCACTTCCGGCAAACGTTTCATGGCCTCCAAAATGAGCTCCAGGCTCGACCATTGTAAAAGGTGATGCGGCGATTTCTCCAAAAATACCGGACCAAATCGTTGGGCCAACAACTTCCAGCCGCCAAAAATCAATGCCTCATCATCGCAGGGCGCCTTATAGCCGGGCAGGTTCCACGCCAACATCTGAATCAATTCCCTGCGGGCGCGCTTTTCCGGAATCGGCACCTCGCTGTCCAGCATGGAGATTTGAGGTTTCCCCAAAACAGAAGCCGCTTTGGTCCAATACAAGGTTTCGTTCCTGCCGTGGCGGGTTTTTTCAACGTGCCGGATGCCGTTAAACATAGCCAAAAACTTTAAGCATGCACTGGATCCGGAGGATTTGTTCGAAAGAATGATGATGTTTTTGAGGTTCGCCATATTTTTTCCATACAGTTGGAAACACCGGTCAGCGGGCTATCGGTGATTCTTCTTGCCCTACCAGTGACCAAGCTCCGGGTTCGCGTCGAACGACTTCAGCATAGCAATCGACATAGCGTTCGGCGATCCTGCGCCATTCATATTGGCGGGACAGTTCAAGGTTGCCTGTTCGCATTTTCTCTCGCAAGCCGCCGTCCATCAGAAGCTTGACGATGTTTCCGGCCATGGCATCCACATCCCCGACTTTGGATATCAACCCGGCCCTGCCGGCGGGCGTATAGTCGGAAGCGCCCGGCGCATCTGTGGTGACAACGGCGAGCCCGGCACTCATCGCCTCCAGAAACACCAGTGGACCAGCTTCCATGAGGGTGGGAGAGACAAACACATCACAGGAGCGAAAAATCTCTATAAGCGGGTCCGAGGGGAGGAAATATCGATCCCGGCCGGGCTCACTGGACTGACCGATGTGGCCGATCACCCGAAGATTGGAGCTGCATCCGAGATTCTCAGCCAGCCGTTCAATTTTGTCATTGCCCGCGCCCACAATCAACCAAACCACATCAGGCACGGATTGCCTTACGCGATTCAGAATTTCGGGAATCCATTGGAATCCTTTTTTGGGGTGATTGCGACCAATCGTCAACAAGATCAAAGCATCTTCAGGCAAGTTGTATTTGCGGCGTATAGCACCGCGGTCAACCTTCAGCGAAGTGATCTTATCCACATTGGCGCCATTTGAGATATCGAAAATACGCGTCTCAGGCACACCCAGAGCCTTGAATTCATCATGGATGCTGTTGCTGATGGCTATCACAGCGTCAAATTCCGGCATGGTATCACGCACAATTGCATCGATATCGGGGGCCAGCCGCGCTCCGTAACCGATAGAATCAAGCCGTTGTATGTCGTTTCCGTGAGATGTAACCACTGCGGGGACCCGCAAATCACGCAACACATCGATTAACGCGGCTCCGGAGGGATAGGCCATGTGGATATTCCAAACGTCGAATTTGAAATGCTTTTGATGATATCGAATCTGGGATTCGAAGTATTTCCTTTTGAACCAGGCCCACGGCTCTTTTAAAAGAAATCGGATGTCCGCTCTGGGAAACATCGGGATCACCGGGTAGGGCACTTTGTCGCGTATTTTCGACCAGTTGTATCGGGTAGTCATGACAAACGCATCGTGCCCCAACCCTTGCTGGTGATAGGCCAGGTTATGGGCGACGATCTCAGCACCGTTGGTGAATGGCAGAAAAGAGAGGCTGAAGTGAACGATTTTCATGATGATGCCCGTCCATCTTTCATATTGAGCACCGCGCGTATCTCTTGGATTGACTCGAGGCCGGCCCATAGCAGGCCGCTGAATCGCGACCGGATGTCATCCGGGGAGAAACGCCCCATTTGATCGTGCAGAACTTCGAGCCTCTTTTGGTCCAGTTCATCCTTTTCAGTCCTGTGCACAAAATCCTCTAAGTCCAAGCGTCGGTACAAGTCCCGAACCTTGCTGAGAACACCCGGATATTTCGCCGTGGGCTCGATGCACAACACCGGGGCACCGGCCAGCTTGAGGGTCATGATGCTGCCGTGGAAGCGGTCCGTGATGTTGGCAGAGAGTGAAGCGAATACCCCGAGACGTTTTGCAAACGAGTAGTTGTAAGGAATATACATCTGTTCCGGGAGCTTTTTCCCCAGCAGGTTGACCACGTTATAACCTTTGTCAAGAAAGAACCGGGTTGCCTGGCGGCGGACAGCCTCCGACGCCACCCCCACCCCCACCAGGGGTTTTGCGTCAGTGTCGAAATCGTCGGCCGGCTCGACCATATCGCTGAAGTCCCAAAGTATTGAGGGGTCCGGCACGTAATGAATCCGCTCTTGGGCAATACCGATGTCGCGAACCATGTTTGCCGTAAAGTCGTCGCGCACGCCGATGAAATCGAAGTCGTCCACCATGTGAAACAGTTTTTCCCGGCGGCCTTCTTCATTGAGCAGATCAAATTTGGTTTGGTCTGCCGAAGCGGCAAAGGCGATCTTCTTGAGCCCTTTGACCTTGGGTAGAAAAAAAAGATTCGGCGCCAAAGGAGCGCCACCGTTTGTGCGGACCTCCCATACCGTGTCGC
>JBFFHG010000266.1:0-5628 GCA_041557055.1 Desulfosarcinaceae bacterium | reverse complement strand
GTTCGTCCAGAAATAGGCAGATTGGGGCGAGATCAAGGGGGGCGAAAAATTTTACCGCGGGCATATGGTTGATATTGTGAGGATAAGATTTTGAGCACAACACAGATAGCGGGCAAATTGACCATTTATGGAGGGGCACGAGTTAACTTTGTTCTCCGTTGATACCCAAAAAATGGATTGACCATCAATAAAGATATGAAACATTAAAGAAAGACCTGACTTATTTTTGCGCGAGCCCTAGAGCCCTAAGATTGGACGCATTGCTTTTAAATGGCTTTATACCAACTATTTTATTTGCTATACAATGACTGCCTGATTTTAAGGGAAATTGGCGCGGTATTTTCTTGGGCAGGATAAACCAAAGGGGCGAATTCGCTTATGAACGAACGCTTTGGAAGATCATTCGGATGGCGCCGGGCGTCTTCTGCTTAAAGGGTTTGGAAGGGTCATTCCGGATGAATAAATTAGTTGTCTTCTTAATTGTTCTGGGCACAGGCTATTTGGGATACCAACAGTTTGTCGGCAGCCGATCGGCGAAGCTGGAACCGTTATATGAGCTACCCTACGTTGTGGTGTACGGCAAGAGCACCTGCGGTTGGACCCAGAAGTGCCTGCGAGAGCTGAATATCAAGGATATTGAAGTGATATTTGAAAATATCGACAAGTCCGAAGTGCAGATGGAAATTTTTCCCCGCATCGATGCCGCCGGCATAGATCGCAACCGCATCAGCATCCCCATTATCGATGTTAACGGCAATATCCTTATTGGTTATGAGCGTGAAAAGATATTGGAGTTGTATCATCAGTAGGGCAGGGGCCGGTTCCGGGACGGTAACGATAACTGCCGGAAAAATGGCCAAGGACGGTCCGGTGGGTTACGCGTGGGCTGCTTCATGGGCATGGACAGTCCTGATCCTGAAAAACTTGCAATGATTTCCAGGCTATAGTAGGCTGCCTCTATTATGAAAAGACGCCAAGGATATAAACTGATTCGGATTAGCGTGATTTTGGTGCTGACGGCTTTGCTGCTTAGCTGCAGTTCCAGGCCGCCGGTTGTGAAAAAACCGGCTTTTGAGGCCGTGGGTTTGGCCAGCTTTTACGGGCGCAAATTTCACGGTCGACGGACTGCCAGTGGTGAACGCTTCAACATGCATGCCATGACAGCCGCCCACCGGAATCTGAGATTCGGCTCCCTTGTTGAAGTGACCAATTTAAAAAATGGTCGCCGGGTGCAGGTTCGTATCAATGACCGGGGACCGTTTGTCAAAGGCCGCATTATCGATCTTTCCTATGCTGCAGCCAAACAGATCGGAATGCTTGCCAAGGGGGTGGCGAAGGTGAGGGTCAGGATGGTGCCCTGATGCGTTCGGCGCTTGAATTTTTTGGTGGTCAATGAATTTTGCAAATCTGATAGCCTGTCCGGCGTGCGATTTGCTTCATAGCAGAAATGAACTGCCTTTTAAAACGAAGGCTTACTGCCGTCGATGCAAAACGCCCCTGTACAGGGGCAGGTCCGCTTCACCGGATCGGCCCCTGGCTTTGGTTCTGTGCGGGCTGATCGTTTTTGTGATTGCCAACTTCTATCCATTCCTGACGCTCAAGCTGGAGGGGCGGATGGAGGAAACCGTGTTGGTATCCGGTGTGGTGTCGTTGTACCAACAGGGCCGGCCGGGGCTGGCCGGTCTGGTTTTGTTTACGGGAATCATCAGCCCTCTGGCGCAGTTGGCCGGAATGATATATGTTCTGTTGCCCCTGCGAATGGGGATCGTGCCCCCGGGCCTGGCGGTGGTGTATCGTTGGATTTGCCGTATTCAGCCCTGGGCCATGATAGAGATTTTTTTGCTGGGCACCCTGGTGTCGGTGGTCAAACTGGCCCATATGGCCAGCATTGTTCCCGGTATCGCCCTGTTTGCCTTCATGGCCCTGATATTCATTGTGCCGGCCGCCGTGGCCGGCCTCCATTCGGAAAGCATATGGGAAAAAGTACCCATTCATACACGCCGATAACTGCAGCCCGAGCCGCTCTTGTCAATTGCCACAGTTGCGGCTTGCTTTCGCCAATGGGCGACGGCCCGGAGGCGGGAGCGCCTCACAGGTGCCGCCGCTGCGGGGCGTTTTTGCATTTGCGCAAACCGGCCAGCCAGGCCCGCACCTGGGCTTTGGTGATCGCAGCCGTGATTTTATATTTTCCGGCCAATATGCTGCCGGTGACGCTGACCACTTCCCTGGGGCAGACCCAGGCGGATACCATCCTTAGCGGGGTTTATTATTTCATGGTCACCGGAAGCTGGCATATCGCCCTGGTTATTTTTGTCGCCAGCGTCGTGGTCCCGTTGCTTAAGCTGGTTGTATTGATCTATCTGCTGATTTCCGTGCATTTCAAATCGGTATGGCGGCCGGTTGACCGCACCCGGCTCTATCACTTGACCGAGGCGGTGGGCCGTTGGTCCATGGTGGATATTTTCGCGATCACGGTTCTTGTGGCGTTGGTGAGAATGGGGGCCCTGGCCAATATCGAAGCCGGTCCGGGAGGGGTTTTTTTTGCGGCTGTGGTCGTCACCACCATGCTGGCGGCAAATTGTTTCGATCCTCGATTGATCTGGGACGCCATGGAGAAGCAGGTATGAGTGACAATGGCCATGTAAATGTGGAACTGGAAGAGATTCCCGACCCCTTGGTCAAGAGAGCCGGTTCCATCAGCCTGATCTGGCTGGTTCCGCTGATCGCCGCGCTTATCGGCCTGGGGTTGGCGGTGAAGACGATTATGGAAAAAGGGCCGACCATCACCATTGACTTTTCTTCCGCAGAGGGTTTGGAGGCTGGCAAGACCCGCATAAAATACAAGGATGTGGAGGTCGGACGGGTGGCGGCCATTCAACTGGATGACCAATTGTCGCATGTCAAGGTGACGGCCGCCATGGTGCCCGAGATTGAATCCTATTTAAACAGCGCCACCCGTTTCTGGGTTGTGCGTGCGCGGATCGGCGCAGGTGAAGTGTCGGGGCTCGGCACCCTTTTTTCCGGTGTGTATATTGCCATGGACCCAGGCAAAGAGGGCGATGAAACCCATCATTTCAAGGGACTGGGAACTCCCCCGGTGGTCACTATGGACACTCCGGGGCGTTATTTTAAGCTGCGCGCGGCCCAGTTGGGCTCTCTGGACATCGGCGCACCGGTCTATTTTCGCCAGATCAAGGTCGGGCAGGTGGTCCATTATGAGATGCAGCCTGATGGCAAGGCGGTGGATATTAAAATTTTCCTGGGCTCACCTCATGACGAGCGGGTTACCCAGAACACCCGGTTTTGGAATGCCAGCGGCATGGATATGACAGTGGATTCCAGCGGCGTGCGGATCAATACCGAATCGATTCTGACACTGCTTGACGGCGGTATCGCTTTTGCGACACCGGAAAATCTTGAACCCGGAGACCCGGTGGACCCGAAACACCATGTTTTTACTCTGTATCCGGGTTTCGACCAGATCAATGAGCCCAGCTATGCCCGAAAATTCCATTTTCTGGCCTATTTCGACGGGACTGTCAGGGGGCTCACCAAGGGGGCTCCGGTTGAGTTTCGGGGGATTAAAATTGGTGAGGTCATTGATCTGAAACTGCAATTCAACGCCGAGGACACCACATTCCGGATTCCGGTTCTCTGTGCCATCGAACCGGACCGCATTGAAATCAGAGGCGGGAAGCGGCCGGCCAACCCTGTGAAGATGGATGTGGCGGGCATGATGGCCAGACTGGTTCGCAAGGGGTTGCGAGCCCAGTTGCGTACGGGGGTTTTGCTTACCGGCCAGCTTTTTGTCAATCTCGATATCCGGCCGGGCGCGGATCCGGTTGAGATGACCTATGCGGGAGGTTATCCGATTCTGCCCACCGTGCCCGAACCGGTCCAGGAAATCACTGCCGGTCTGACCAACTTGCTGGAACGACTGGAGAAGCTGCCCATAGAGCAGATCGGAGACGACCTGGGGGCTACGGTGCGCCATGCCAAACAATTGATGGGGTCCCGGGATCTGGCCCAGGCTGTTGTGAAATTGAACCAGAGTCTTGGTGAACTTGAGCGTTTCATGGGGGGGTTGAATACTGACCTGGCACCTCGTCTGGCTGGTGTTTTGGACCAGTCCCGCGAGGCGGTCGCCTCAGGTCAACAGGCGCTTTCAGCGGCTGAAAAGATGTTCAGCGCGGAGGCGCCGCTCAGCTATGAACTCAGCCAGACCCTGAAGGAGTTGTCCAAAGCGGCCCGTGCGGTAAGTGCCCTGGCCGATCTTCTGGAGCGCAATCCTCAGGCGTTGATATACGGAAAAGGAACCCCTGAATGATATCGAGACGTTTATGGCGGATGGTTGTGCCGGCCGTGTTGGCTTGTTGTTGCGGGTGTTTTGGCAAAGCGGTCACTTCATCGTACTACACCCTGAACCCCGTGGCGCAGAAAATCGATTCAATCGGGACCAGGGCCGCTGCTCAGCTCGTCATCGGCCTTGGTCCGCTGACTTTGCCGGACTATCTGGACCGTCCGGTCATTGTGACCCGCATAGGCCCGAACCGGGTGGCCATCAATGAAGGCCACCGTTGGGCCGGGACCCTTCAATCCGAGATTCTGCGTGTCATGGCCCTGAACCTGGAGACGCTCACCGGCGCCCGCCAGGTGGTTGTTTTTCCCTGGGGGGTCGAGATCGAGCCGGATTTAAGGTTTCGAATCGATATCCAGACCTTTGAGGGCCGCAGGGGCGGAAAGGTCCGATTGAAGGCGGCCTGGTCCCTGAGCCCCAATCAATGGGATCAGCCGGCTGTGCAAAGGGTCTCTTTGATTGAGAGGGATGTCCGCGGCGACAATTTCGACAGCGTGGCCGCAGCCATGGGTGAAACCCTGGCGGCCTTTTGCCGGGAGATGGCTGACGCTGTTACCAAGGCTGTGCCTTATTGAATCCGGAGGAGCTTCAACCCATGCGAAGAAAAGAGAAACAGATTACTGAAAAGCTTGAGATTGATGCTATCATAACCGCCAGCCAGGTGTGCCGGTTGGCTTTGGCCCGGGAGAACCAGCCTTATCTTGTACCGCTCTCTTTTGGTTATGACGGCAAGGCCATCTATGTGCACACGGCTGTTGAGGGGAAAAAAATAGACTATTTCGAGGCCAACAATCGGGTCTGTTTTGAATTTGAGCGCGGCGTGCAATTGAAACCGGATGAAAACCTGGCCTGCAAATGGTCCATTCATTTTGAAAGCGTTATCGGCGACGGCACCATTGACGAATTGACCGAACCCCAGGCGATGCAATACGGTCTGAATCAAATTATGGTGCATTATTCAGGCAAGAGCTGGACCTTTGACCCCAAGGCGATGGCCAGAACCCGTGTGTGGAAAATTTCCATCGCCTCCATCTGCGGCAAACGTTCGACCTGACATCGAAGGGGGGGACAATCACCAACATTCGGGAGATTAACATGGATATAGAAATCGGCAGCCCGATTTCACTCAAATTTGGTGAAGACCATGAAGCGGTTGAGGGCGTTTTCGTTGGATTGCAGGCGCCCAATTTTATCATTGTGCGATTGCCGAAGGCGCTCAATGATGTCAACATAAAAGAGGACCGATCCGTATCCGCCGCCTATCTGTCTTT
>JBFFHG010000265.1:0-5641 GCA_041557055.1 Desulfosarcinaceae bacterium | reverse complement strand
CTTTGCCCTTCTGGTTCTTGGTGTGGAGATTCTCCAGTTGGGTGATGAAGCCGTAGCCGGCGTCGCTGGCCGCCAGAATGTGCCGGCCGGGATCGCCGAAGAGCACGGCCGTAAAAACGGCCTGGGGTTGGGGGGTGAACAGGCTGGTCAGGGGCTGGCCCAGGCTGCGGGCCGACGGCAGGGTATGGGCCTGGGCTGCGTAGCTGCGGCCGAAGGAGTCCAGAAAAACGGCCATTTGATTGCTTTTGCCCAGGGCCGCGCTGAGAAATCCGTCGCCGGCTTTGTATCCCAGGGCCTCGGGGTCCACGTCGTGACCTTTGGCTGAGCGCACCCAGCCGTTCTTGGAGAGAATCACGGTCATGGGTTCGGTGGGGGTCAGCTCGGCCTGGGAGATGGCCCTGGCCTCCTTGCGCTCCACAATGGCGGTGCGGCGAGGGTCCTCGAATTGGGCGGCGGTCTGCCCAAGCTCTTTTTTGACCAGGTTTTTGAGCCGTGTGTCCGAAGCCAGGATCTTCTCCAACTTGTTTTTTTCCCCGGCCAGCTCCTTTTGCTCGGCCTCGATTTTGATCTGCTCCAGGCGCGCCAAATGGCGCAGGCGCAACTGCAGGATCGCTTCGGCCTGGATGTCGCTCAAGTTGAAGGTCTGCATCAACACCGGCTTGGGCTCATCGTTGGTTCTGATGATTTTGATCACCGCGTCGATATTCAGATGGGCGATGAGCAGACCTTCCAGGATATGGAGGCGTTCGTTGACTTTCTCCAGGCGGAACTCCAGACGCCGGCGCACGGTCTGGATGCGATAGGAGAGCCACTCGCTGAGCAGGGTCACCAGATTCTTGACCCGCGGTTTGCGGTCCAGCCCGATAACGTTCATGTTGATTTTGTAGCTCTGCTCCAGGTCGGTGGTGGCGAACAGGTGGGCCATGAGGGCTTCTTTGTCCACGCGGTTGGAGCGCGGCACGACCACCAGCCGGATGGGCGCTTCGTGGTCTGATTCGTCCCGCAGGTCCATCACCATGGGCAACTGTTTCTTGGCCATCTGGGCCGCGATCTGCTCCAGCACCTTGGCCGGTGAAACCTGGTGGGGCAGGGCGGTGATGACGATGTCGCCCTCTTCGATCTCGCAGGCGGCGCGCATGCGCAGCATCCCGCGTCCGGTTTCATAAGCCTCCACAATCTCCTGGTGGGGGGTGATGATTTCAGCCCCGCCCGGATAGTCGGGCCCCTGAATGATTTGACACACCGCTTGGGTGTCCGCTTTGGGGTTCTCCAGCAAATGCACGCAGGCCGCCACCACCTCTTTGAGGTTGTGGGGCGGAATGTCGGTGGCCATGCCCACGGCAATACCCGTGGTGCCGTTGAGCAGGATATTGGGCAGCCGGGCCGGCAGGTTCAGCGGTTCCTTCAAGGTGCCGTCGAAGTTGGGGCCCCAGGCCACCGTGCCCATGCCCAGTTCGGAGAGCATCACATCCGCATAGGCCGACAGGCGCGCTTCGGTGTAGCGCATGGCGGCAAAACTTTTGGGATCGTCGGGGGCACCCCAGTTTCCCTGGCCGTCGATGAAAGGGTAGCGGTAGGAAAAGGGCTGGGCCATGAGCACCATGGCCTCGTAGCAGGCCGAATCGCCGTGGGGGTGGTATTTGCCCAGCACATCGCCCACGGTGCGCGCCGATTTCTTGTATTTGGCCGAGGCCTTGAGCCCCAGCTCGGACATGGCATAGACAATGCGCCGCTGGACCGGTTTCAGTCCGTCTCCGATAAAGGGCAGGGCGCGGTCCATGACCACGTACATGGAGTAATCCAGATAAGCCTTGCGGGCGAACCGGCGCAAGGGAACAATCTCGGCGCCGTTGCTCGTTGTGGGTGGTCGGGTGGTCATTGATAAATCCTCAGTTCAAAGTTCATGTTGCTTGTATTCGGCGCCTTGCTTTTTCATGGTATCTCAGCCAAATCCCCCTCGATCTCCAGCCACTCTCTTCGGTCGGCGGCGCGTTTTTTGGCCAGCATCATGTCCATGGCCTCCATGGTTTCGGTTTGAGAATCGATCTGAAGCTGTATCAGCCGGCGGGTGTCCGCAGCCATGGTGGTTTCGCGCAACTGCATGGGGTTCATCTCGCCCAACCCCTTGAAACGCTGAACATTGGTTTTGGCATTCTTTCTTTTGCTTTCGATTCGCTTTAAAATGGCGTTTTTTTCCTCTTCATCCAGAGCGTAATAAACCTCCTTGCCCACGTCGATGCGATACAACGGCGGCATGGCCACATACACCCGGCCCTGCTCAACGAGGGCCGGGAAATGTTTCAGAAACAGGGCGCACAGCAAAGTGGCGATGTGGGCGCCGTCCGAGTCGGCATCGGCCAGGATGCAGATTTTGCCGTAGCGCAGACCGCTCACATCCGCGGTTCCCGGATCGACACCAATGGCCACGGCGATGTCGTGAACCTCTTTGGATCTGAGGATGGCGCCCGAATCCACCTCCCAGGTGTTCAGAATTTTGCCCCGCAGGGGCATCACCGCCTGGGTCTGGCGGTCCCGGGCCTGTTTGGTGCTGCCGCCGGCCGAATCGCCCTCCACCAGAAAAAGCTCGGTGCGGCTCAGCTCCTGGCTGATGCAGTCCGCCAGTTTGCCGGGCAGGGCCGGTCCGCTGGTGATTTTTTTGCGGGTGACCTGCTTGCCGGCCTTGAGCCTGCGCCGGGCGCTCTCAATGGCCATCTCGGCCAGTTTTTCACCGATGTCGGTGTGGTGATTGAGCCACAGGCTGAACTTGTCCTTGACCGCGCCGGCCACAAACGAGGCTGATTGGCGCGACCCCAGGCGCTCCTTGGTCTGGCCCGAAAACTGGGGATCGGACATCTTGACCGAGAGGATAAAGCTGCAACGTTCCCAGATATCATCGGGAGCCAGCTTGATGCCCCGCGGCAGCAGGCGGCGGAACTCGCAAAATTCCCGCAGGGAGGCCAGCAGGCCGGTGCGCAGCCCGTTGACGTGGGTGCCGCCCTGGGGCGTGGGAATCAGGTTGACGTAGCTTTCCGTCATCGTCTCGCCGCCTTCGGGCTGCCACACCGCGGCCCAGGCGGCCATTTCGTCGTTGCCCTCCATTTCGCCCATAAAAGGCGCTTCAGGCAAAAGGGCGACCCCTTGCAGACTCTCCAAAAGATAGTCCTTCAAGCCGTCTTCAAAATACCAGGCGGCTTTTTCGCCGGTATTCAGATCGCTGAAGGTCACTTGCAGCCGGGGGCACAGCACGGCCTTGGCGCGCAGGCTGTGTTTCAGGCGCCGCACCGAATACCTGGGGCTGTCGAAATATTGGGGATCGGGCCAGAAACGGATGGTGGTGCCGGTGTTGCGCTGGCCCACCGTGCCGATGACCTTGAGCTTGTCGACCAAGTAGCCGTTTTCAAAGGCCATGGCGTATTGGCGGCCGTCGCGTTTGATCGCCACCTCCAGTCGTGTGGAAAGAGCATTGACCACCGAGACGCCCACGCCGTGCAGGCCGCCGGAAAAATGGTAATCCTTGTTGGAAAACTTGGCCCCGGCATGCAGCTTGAGCATGATCACCTCCACCCCGCTGGCCCCCTTGACCTCCGGGTGCTCATCCACGGGCATGCCCCGGCCGTCGTCCGAGACCTCCAGGCCGCCGTCCTCGTGCAGCACCACGTCGATGTGCCTGGCATAGCCGGCGATGGCCTCGTCCACGCTGTTGTCGATGATCTCCTGGGCCAGGTGGTTGGGCCGGGTGGTGTCGGTATACATGCCGGGCCGCCGTTTGACCGGTTCCAGCCCCTTGAGCACCTCAATGGAGGCAGCGTTGTAATCGCCGCCGTTGCGCTTGTTCTTGAACAATCCGTTTGTCAAATCGTGATCCTTTTTGAACCGGTTTTGATCAGTTGAATTCCTGTTGCCTGTTACAAACGGCGGCATACCGCCGCTTAAAATCTTGCATGCGGCACTTCGCCCGAATATGCCCCGGTCGGGCAAAACCCCGCTTCGCCAAGTCCCCAAAATCAAATGCGGTCCTGTGGTTGATTTCCAACGGGGTTGTATCCATAGCCCAAACCCATCCCGCCATCAAGACCCTTGGTAAAAATTAGACCGGGCAATAATATCAGGATTTTGGCATTTCTCCAACAAAATGGCCGGAGCCCTTGTGCTATAAATTGCCGCAATTTCCATTCCGGTCGTTTCCGACCTAACTATCGAAGCTGTGCCATCAGGCAAGCAGCCTCGCGTTAAATCGGTTTCTGACGTACCATTACACCACCTGCTCGTTTTGCGTTGCCACGAGGCTGATGTTGTTCCGGCGCCATTTGAAAAGAAAGGGGTAAAAACCTATGGACGAGGGCATAACCGTCAAGAGCGGCGATACGTTCAGCAGCATTTTAAGAGATAAAAAAAGGGGGCGGTTATGCATCCAGCACTTTTCGGACAGCTATTGCCAGATCCTGGCTGGAGAAGGGTTTCTGGATGAAATTGACGCCCTTATCCAGCACGCCGCGGTGGGCGATGATGTCGGCTGTGTAGCCGGACATGAACAGGGTCTTGAGGCCGGGGCAGAGAGCCTGCGTTTGGTCGGCCAGTTCCCGGCCGTTCATTTCGGGCATCACCACGTCGGTGACCAGCAGGTGAATTCGGCGGGCCTGCTGTCGGGCAAGCGCCAGGGCCTCACCCGAGGTTTTGGCGGTCAGGACCGTGTAGCCCCGGCCCCGGAGGATTTTGCCGGCCAGTTTCAGGATCGCAACATCGTCTTCCACCACCAGCAGGGTTTCGCCACGGCCATTGGGGATTTGCGCTGCTTTTTTATACATGTCATCTGCGGTGGCGGCCGCGTGCCGGGGCAGGTAGATTTTAAAGGTCGTGCCCGCGCCCGGTTCGCTGTGGACGTCAATGAACCCCTCGTTCTGCTTGACGATGCCGTACACCGTGGCCAATCCCAGGCCGGTGCCTTTGCCCATTGGCTTGGTGGTGAAAAACGGCTCGAAAATAGTGTCGAGTGTCTCTTTGTCCATGCCGCAGCCGTTGTCGCTCACCGCCAGCAGCACAAAATCGCCTTGGGCAGTCCCGGGGTGATCCGCGCAATAGGCCTGGTCAAAGGTTACGGTTTTGGTCTCAATGGCGATGTTGCCCACGTCGGTGATGGCGTCCCGGGCGTTGACGCACAGGTTGGCCAGGATCTGGTCCAGTTGGGAGGGGTCGATCCTGACAGGCCACAAGAGTGTTCCGGGCCGCCATGACAGGTTGATGTCCTCGCCGATGAGGCGCCGGAGCATCTTGAGGGTGCCTTCCACGCTCTCGTTGATGTCTAAAATTTGAGGGCTGATCGTCTGCTTGCGGGCAAAGGCCAGCAATTGCCGTGTGATTTCGGAAGAACGTTTGGCGGCGTTCAGAATTTCTTCAAGATCGGCGTGCAGCGAATCGGCCGGATCCACCTTTTCCAGGGCCAGTTCCGCATAACCGAAGATCACGCTGAGCATGTTGTTGAAATCGTGGGCCACGCCCCCGGCCAGGCGGCCCACCGATTCCATTTTCTGCGCCTGCTCAAACTGGTCCGCCAGCCGCAAATTTTCCGTAATGTCGTGTTTCACCGCCACATAGTTGATGATCCGGCCCGAAGGGTTGCGGACCGGGGAGATCGTCGCCGCCT
>JBFFHG010000264.1:0-5646 GCA_041557055.1 Desulfosarcinaceae bacterium | reverse complement strand
GTTACACTCGGAAACTGGTACTTGGCGGAACACCGCAAAGCGCGTGCGGCGCGGTTACCGGTGTATCGGGCCTGCTTCAGTCTTCCGGGTATCCTGATCATCATTTTTATATTCGTATTGCCGATACTGGCCCGTTTTATACAAAACTGAGGATTTAGCTACCATGGCCATCCGGCATGTCTATGTGGACGCCTCCGCGGCCGACCATCATGTAACCGATGCTTTTATTCAGCGCCTAAAAATAGAACCACAAATTATAGATCACGCCGCCATTCTTTATGAAAGAATCAAGGAAGATGATGATCCATGGGGTAAGGGCAAGCAGGTTCTGCTGCTGACCCGCAACAAGGGGCCTTTTATCAAAGCGTGCCCCGGTACCCGTGAGTATACCTGTTGCGGCTACCAGATTTTGCATATCGGTTCATATTGCACCATGGATTGCGCTTATTGTATTTTGCAGAGCTATTTTCATCCGCCTGTCCTGCAGTATTTTGTCAACCACGAGGATCTCATGGGCGAATTGGAAAAGGCTTTTCAGCAACCTGGTGTTCGACGCATGGGGACCGGCGAATTCACCGATAGTCTTATTTGGGAAAAGTGGTCCGACTTAACCCCAAATTTAATTCTTCGTTTTGGAGAGCAAAATCATGCTGTTCTTGAGTTGAAAACCAAGACCGCAGCCATCGACCATTTAAAAGCGTTGCGCCATAAAAGAAAAACAATCATGGCATGGTCGCTGAACACCCCCCATGTGATAGCCACTCAGGAGCGCGGCACAACTTCATTGGAAGCAAGGATACGTGCGGCGGCCCAATGCCAGGCATGGGGCTATCCCCTGGCCTTTCATTTCGATCCCATGGTTCTATATCCGGGATGCGAAGACGATTACCGGAAAGTGTTGGAGGCATTGTTTAAAACGGTTTCGGCTGAAAGTATCGTTTGGATCAGTTTGGGGATGCTGCGCTTTATGCCGGCATTGAAACCGGTGATCGAAAAGCGATTCCCCCGATCCAATATGGTCTATGGCGAGTTTATTACCGGTCTGGATGGGAAGATGCGATATTTCAAACCACTCAGAATCGCGTTCTACCGGTCCATGGTGCAATGGATCAAAGAACTTGCCCCCGATGTAACGACCTATCTTTGTATGGAAGATGACATGGTATGGATGCATGGTTTTCGGTTTACACCGCAATCAAAGGGCGGTTTACCGGCCATGTTGGATGAGAGCGCCCGCCGCCACTGCGATGTGTCATGACAGGAAACACCGTGATTTTCAGGTTGCATCCATAAAAAAAGAGCTGAAACGGCGCCAATGGCAATCGTTGCAGCTCTTTGAATTTAATAAACAGTTATTATTACGACTCTTCCTTTTCAGCCTTGACAGCCTCGATGACCTTCTCGGCCAACTGGGCCGGAACTTCATCATAGCGGAGGAACTCTACGCTGAATATGCCGCGTCCTCCGGTCATTGATCTCAGGTCGGGCGCATACGTCAACACTTCGACCATCGGAATTTCCGCATTGATGACCTGGTATTTTCCGGCTGAATCCATGCCCAGCACCCGTCCGCGACGACCGTTGAGATCGCCCATAATATCCCCCATGAACTCGTCGGGGGTCGTGATCTGGATTTTCATAACAGGTTCGAGCAGCACCGGCTTGGCGTCTTCAGCAGCCTTTTTAAAAGCCAGGGAGCCCGCAATTTTAAAGGCCATTTCCGAGCTGTCAACAGCGTGATATGAGCCGTCATCCAAGGTGGCTTTGAAGTCGACACAGGGAAACCCGGCCAAAACGCCGCGTTGACAGGCTTCGATAATGCCTTTTTCAACGGCGGGGATATAGGTTTTTGGAATGGCGCCGCCTACGATGGCATCCATGAACTCAAACCCTTTGCCCCTGGGCAGGGGCTCGATTTGTACCCAGCAGTCGCCGAACTGACCGTGCCCCCCGGTCTGTTTCTTGTGCCGTCCCTGAACACGAACCTTTTTCTTGATGGTTTCGCGATAGGGCACTTTGGGGGTTTTTAAAAGGACCTCCACATTGAATTTGCGCTTTATTTTTTCAATGGTGCTCTCAATGTGCACCTGGCCTGAACCGGAGAGCAGAATTTCCTTTGTTTCGGCGTTGCGGTCCACTTTCAATCCCTGATCCTCTTCAAGCAGACGGGTCAGGGATGAAAAAATTTTATCCTCATCCCCTTTGGCCTTGGCTTCCAACGCAAAAGTGATCAGGGTCGGAATCGGCTGGGCCATTTTGAACTGCACTTTTGCACTGTCATCGCACAAGGTGTCGCCGGTGGTGGTCTCCTTTAATTTGGCTACTGCAACTATGGATCCCGGTTCGGCGCTGCCGGCCGGTTTCTGCTCTTTGCCCATAATGGTCAGCAATTGATTGAATCGCTCCTTGGTCTGCTTGGTGGCATTGTGGAATGTTCCGTCACTGCCGAGCTTGCCGCTGACCACGCGGAAGATGGACAATCGTCCGGCATAGGGATCGGCCACCGTTTTGAAAACAAAGGCTGAAAAGGGTGCATCGGGATCTGAAGTCTTTTCGGCTTCACTGCCATCGGAATTGATAACTTTAAAGGCCGGGCGCTCTATGGGAGAGGGCAGGCAGTTGAGGACAAAGTCCATCAGAAGGTCAATGCCGATGTTATTTGTGGCTGATCCGCAAAGCACGGGGGTAAAGGTGCGCTCTAAAATTCCTTTGCGCAGAGCTGTTTTGATTTCATCATCGGTGAGGTTTTCACCTTCAAGGTACTTTTCGATCAGGGCGTCGTCCGCTTCGGCGACATTCTCGATCAGGGCTTCGCGTTCAGCATCAACCATATCTTTCATATCCGCCGGGATATCCGTGGCGGACGCCTTCCCGCTTTCATCGCCATAGGTGTAGGCTTTCATGGAAACCAAATCCACCATACCTTTAAATCCGGCTTCCGCACCGATGGGCAACTGCACGATGATCGGTTTGGGAGAACCGAATGAATCCTGACAATCCTGGAATGCCCGCCCAAAATCACATCTTTCGCGGTCGAGTTTGTTAATCAAAATGATTGCAGGCAGATTGTCATCGGCGGCGAAATCCCAGGCAAGCTCAGTTTGAACCTTTACACCGTCCACACCGTCGACCACCACCACAATGGCGTCGGCCGCTTGCATGCAGAGCTTGGTGTCGGTAAAAAAGTTTTGATCACCGGGCGTATCGATGATGGTGATGGTGTGTTTTTTCCAGGGGGCCTGGGCGAAGCTTGTACTGATGCTGGTCTGGCGCTTGAGCTCTTCAGGCTCGTAGTCCATCACCGTATTGCCGTCTTCGGTTCGCCCCAGGCGATTGGTAACGCCTGAATTGAACAGCATTGCCTCTGCCAGCGAAGTCTTGCCTGCACCGCCATGGGCGACCAGGGCAATATTTCTTAGTTTATCTGCCATATTTTATCACTCATGCTCCTCTCTATGTTATTTATCCCGGCGTGCTGAATCAGAATAATTATACGTCCCATACTAAAAAATCAAGATCAAATGCCTTGATTATACCCGGGAAAGCAGAATGATAAACTCCTGATTGCCTTTGGGGCCCAATATGGGCGAGGGCACAACAGGACCGCAAATGAGGCCGCAGCGGGTAAAGAAATCAGTCAACCCGGAGATGATATCCTGGTGAATCCGGGTTTTTCTGATGACGCCGCCTTTGCCCACGTTGCCCCTGCCGGCTTCAAATTGCGGTTTGATCAGGGCCAATATTTTTCCCGAGGGTTTGAGGAAGTCAAGTGCCGCCGGAACGACGATTTTCAGCGAGATAAAGGAGGTGTCGATGGTGATGAGATCAACCAATTGCGGCACGGCATCCGGTTTCATGTGGCGGATGTTGGTGCGTTCAATGGCGATGACGCGCGCGTCCTGTCTAAGTTGCCATGCCAACTGGCCGTATCCCACATCCACGGCGTAGACTTTGCGGGCGCCGTGCCTTAAAAGGCAATCGGTAAAACCGCCGGTTGAGGCGCCGACATCAAGACACACACGATTGCCCACATCCAAATTCAAAGCGTTAAGCGCGCCCTCTAATTTGATCCCCCCGCGGCTCACATAAGGCAGGTTTTCACCTTTCAGAGTGATTTGAGAATCAACGCTGACTTGGGCGCCGGGTTTGTCCATGCGCTGGGTGTCCACCAGAACTTTTCCGGCCATGATCAGGGCCCTGGCGCGCTGCCGGGTGGCGGCCAACCCTTTTTCCACTACCAGCAGATCCAGTCGGTGTTTGATGGGCATATCGGATCAGTTGACCACCCGGGCAATGGGTTGATGCATACTTACATGAAGCTGTTCTTTTTTCAAAAGTTGGTGGGCTGCGGTCACTATGCCTCCGGCGCTCAGTCCGTATTTTTCACGCAGAATGGATACGGCGCCATGTTCGATAAATTGATCGGGAATTCCAATGCGTTTAATGTTCACCGGGCCGATGGATCGATCCGCAAGCAGTTCCAAAACGGCGCTGCCGAATCCGCCATTGAGGGCGTTCTCTTCGACTGTAATAATCCGGGGGATGGCGTTGACCAAAGTGCTGATCAATTCAGCGTCCAGCGGCTTGACAAAGCGGCAGTTGACCACGGTGCTTTGAATGCCTTCTTTTCCAAGGCACCGGCAGGCCTCCATACTCTCTTGAACCATATTGCCGATGGCTAAAATGAGCAGGTCGTCACCGTGGGTCAGGATCTCTGCCTTACCAACGGCTATGGGCGCGGGATCAGCCTCAAGATCGACGCCGGCTGAAAGACCGCGAGGATAACGAAATGCTACCGGCCCTCCATGATCCAATGCGGTTACCATCATGCGCTGCAATTCGATTCCGTCCTTGGGAGCCATGACAACCATGTTGGGCAGGGAACGAAGGTAGGACAGATCAAACTGGCCATGATGGGTCGGACCGTCTTCACCTACCAGTCCGCCCCGATCCAGTGCGAATATCACCGGGAGTTTTTCAATGCAGACATCATGGATGATTTGATCGTAGGCTCTTTGCATGAAAGTGGAGTAGATGGCCACGATGGGCCGGAAACCCTCGGTGGCCAGGCCGGCCGCAAAAGTCACCCCATGCTGCTCGGCAATTCCGACGTCAAAAAAACGATCCGGAAAGCGCTCCGCAAATGACGACAGCCCTGTTCCTTCGGGCATGGCAGCGGTGACAGCAACTATTTTATCATTTTTTTCAGCGAGTCTGACCATCATATCGCCAAAAATCCGGGTGTAGGTGCTGCCGGTGCATTGGGGCGCCGTGCTGTTCCCGGTTTTAATATCAAAGCATCCAACGCCGTGGAAATAGACCGGGTTTTTCTCGGCCTGGTCGTACCCTTTGCCTTTTTTGGTGGTCACATGCAACAGTACCGGATCGCGCAGCTTTTTGATGTTATTGAGAATGGAGATCAAATGGGTCAGATTGTGCCCGTTGATCGGCCCGAAATAATCGAAATTAAAGGCTTCGAAAAGCATGCCGGGAGTGATAAAGGTTTTGAAAGACTCTTCCGATCGTTTGGCCCACTGGTAGATGTTGTCTCCGATTTTGGGCAAAGACTTCAGGAAGTCACCGAAATCCTTACGCCAGGCCTGCAAGCGTTGTCCGGAAAACGTGCGGCTCAACAAAGAGGAGATG
>JBFFHG010000263.1:0-5656 GCA_041557055.1 Desulfosarcinaceae bacterium | reverse complement strand
GGAAAACGGTGAAAAGCCGTTGCGGACGCGCCACTGTAAGTGGGAACGAATGCCGTAGATGCCACTGCTCTTGAAACTCAAGCGGGAAGGCCGGTCAGTAGATCGATCCACGAGCCAGGAAACCTGCCGAAAGATCTTCACCTGATTGTCTTCGCGATTGAGACGGCGGAAAGTGGGAAGCGTTTTGAACGTCCCCTGTCTCATGTCATGAAGACAGGGGGTTTGTTTAAACCGACGCGTCAAACGGTTCCCATGAAGAATTCCGAACTCCTGACCACTTTTGATCCCTATCGCTCCTTAAGCTGCGAAGGCCGACGCTATATCCTGGAGTCCATGCAGCGTTTTGAATACCAGGCCGGCGACTTGATGGTGCCGGAGTACGCCTGGATCGACCATGTCGGTTTTCTTGCTTCCGGGCGGGCGGAGGTCTGCATGGGGCTCCGGAGCGGCTCCCCGATCGTGGCTTATAGTTTGTATCCAGGCGAATTTTATGGAGATTTGGCCTGTATGACCGACAGGAAATCACTAGTCTCGGTGGTTTGCCGTGAGACATCCATCGTCTACCGCCAACCCTATGACATCTTTCTGGATTCCCTGGAAAGCCACAGCGATTTAAAATCCTATTTTCTGAAGTCCGCTTTTCATAAGCTTTGGCATATTTTCCAAATTGTTCGCAGCGGCAACGGCGGCGGGTCCATCAACAGCCTGCCGGACGCCCAAATACCCCGGCCGGTGAAAAAATCCCTTCAATTCATTGAAAATCACTACTATCAACCCATCACCGTAGCTCAGGCGGCCCATGTGGCGGGAATGAGCAAATCAGCATTTTCGCGCCGTTTTAAACAGGCCTTGGGCGTCTCCTTTAAAACCTACCTGAATCAGCTTCGGATTTCAAAAGCCAAACATTTTATTGGCGCGCAAGGGATGAACGTAACCGAAGCGTGCTTTGCCGCCGGCTTCAACGATACCGCCTATTTCTCCAGAATCTTTCGCAAAATCGAAGGAAAAAGCCCCTCCTATCTAAAAAACGGGCGGAAATAAGCATCTTCGCCGGGAATTCCAAAAATGCAGAAAAAGTCAAATTATAGGCGGATTTGTCCATGCCTTGTTTGGACGGTTCGGGTATGTATGGAACCCTGGTCTGAACATTGAGCTTTGGTTGCGCGGGTTGAGGCGCACCGGGTATCTTTTTAATATTTCATATTTTTGTAATGGCGCATCAGGTGCGGATAGGGTCCGGGGAGGTCGAACGCCGTTGGTAGCGGCATCCACCGGCCGCCATCCGCTGAATAGGGAACACCCGTGGAAATCGGGGACGGGCCCGCCGCTGTGAACGGGGACGAACGCCGCAGCAAGCCACTTTGCCGCATGAATGGCAGGGGAAGGCGCGGCCATTAGGAAGATCCGTAAGTCAGAAGACCTGCCTGGGGTGCTGAAGACCCTTTCTCGTGGAGAAGAAAAGGGCCGGAGTGATTCTGCGGTTGAAAAAGGGACAACCCGAGTCGATGGGGTCGATTCGGGCTTTTTTTTGGCGGCCGGCACCACGGCGCCCATGAAAGCCTCCGGACACACTCAAAGGCGGTGATCGCGGAAAAAAGAATATACTGTTTGGCTGAAAAGGCAATGTTCGCTGCAACCCGCAACCGGAAAGGAAAATGTAAAGATGATATTGAAGATCAAATCAGCACTGCTTTTAATGGCCTGCTTGTTCTTGCCGGGGGCGCCGGACGCTTTTGGCGCGGTCTCCACCTTTGATGATTTGAGCCTGGCTCCCGAATCATACTGGCGCGGAGATGATGACGGCAGCGCATACGGCACCTACAGCGGGTTCACCAGCGGCGATAACTACTTTGTCAACTACCAATACACCGGATGGAATTATTGGGATGGTTTTGCCTATTCCAATATGACGGACACGGCCACCGCAGGGGCCGCCAACCAGTTCAGCGCCGTCACCGGCGGCGGGGCCGATCATTCGGCCAACTACGCCGTCGCCTATACCCTTGGCATGAGCGGACAACCCGCCCAGTCATACAACGGTTTCACCACCGGCGACTATGCCCAGACCGTGGCCGGCTGCCATGTGACCAATACCACCTATGCCTATCTCTCCATGCTGAACGGCGACGGTTATGCCAAAGCCTTCGGCGGTGACGACGGCACTGATGCGGATTGGTTCAAGTTGACAATTCACGCCCTGGACAGCGGTTACGCCAGAACCGGGAAGGCCCTGGATTTTTACCTGGCCGACTACCGTTTTGCGGACAGCGCCGACGATTACATCATCGATGCGTGGACCTGGGTGGATCTTACCGAATTGGGCGTGGTTTACGGACTGGCGTTTGAATTGTCTTCATCCGACGGAGGCAGCGGATACGGCATGAACACGCCGGGGTACTTTGCCATGGACAATTTGACCACCGTGCCCATCCCCGGCGCCCTGGTCCTGCTTGGCAGCGGCTTGCTGGCGTTGGCGGCCATGGGGCGGCGCAACACCGGGCAACAACCGAAGAAAGGAAAAATCAGCACATGCGAGCAATCAAACTGATAACATCTGTCACAGCGGCAATTTTAGGGGCGGCGTCAATGGCCTGGGCCGGGCCCTATACCGGCGACGGTATCGCCGGATACATGGACGGCGAAATAAATCCGGTCTTCACCGGGTGGGCCACGGGGTATGTGAACTACCTTCCGGCACCGGCCGCGGCCCCCCTGAAGGACGGGGAATACTGTTACACCGGGGGGGTGGCCACCATGTACCGCACCCCTGAAAATGCGCTGGGCGCTATCGGCAATGGCATCGTCTCCCTGGGAGACCTTCACCAGGAGCAGATTGATGCCGGGGTTTCCCCCGGCGAGATTACCCTGACATTTAATACGCCCATCGGCAATGGCGCGGGGTATGATTTTGCCGTTTTCGAAAACGGATTTTACTCCGGCGGGTCCCTTTTTGCCGAACTGGGCTATGTGGCGGTATCCACCGACGGTGAACACTTCGCACATTTTGACAGCGTTTCCCTGACCGATGGCCTTGCAGGCGCATACGGCACCATCGATCCCACCGACGTATACAACCTGGCCGGAAAGCATCCCAACAATTACGGCACCTCTGAAGGGACCGGGTTTGACCTGTTCGACCTGGCTGCCAACGATCTGGTGCTTGCCGGCCTGGTGGATCTGGATGAGATCAACTATGTCAAGATTATCGATATCCCGGGCAGCGGCGACTATTTCGATTCCCAGGGAAACCCCATCTACGACGCATGGGTGACTTGGGGCTCCGGAGGCGTGGACCTGGATGCCGTCGGCGTGATCAACGCCGTGCCGGCGCCGGCCGCCCTCTGGCTGCTCGGCAGCGGATTGTTGGCGCTGATCGGGATCAGGTGGAAAAAAAAACAGTGACTGGCGTTGAACCTTGAAAACAACAAAACACCTAAACAAGGAGGGCTGCAAATGAAAATGACCTTTAACAGGATTTTTCGACTCACGGCGCTGGTTGTCGTCGTCGGCTTAATGGCGTCGCCGGCCCTGGCCGGCCTGGTGGGCGGTGCGGGCTACGGCGTGCACGAAACCACCACGGAAACCAAAACCGGAAAGTCCTATTCCGGCGGGCTGGACCTGGTGTACGCCCAGATCGCCACGGGCCCGGCGGCCGCCAGGACCCGGAGCTTTTTAAAGTGCGAGGACGGCGACTGGACCGGCGGCTATGGCATCCAGGTCAACATGTATGATTACAGGGGCAATTTCATCACCACCCTTGCCGACGGGATCAACCCCTACGGTTCGGCGGCCTACAGCATCTATAGCCAGTCCGTCAAGGTGGACCCCACCCCGGTTGCAGGCACCGGCGACCGGGTGGTCTGGTTCTCCATGACCGGCGGCGATGCCGACCAGGGCGACTGGTACACCGTCACCGTGGACGCGGATTTCACGACAGTGGTCTCCGGTCCCACGGCCCGCTTTTCCCAGCCCGGCAACTGGGAGGTGGAGTGGCACCCCGCCACGGGCCGGGCCTTTTATGCCGGCAAGGAGAGCAATGCCTGGACCGACCCCCATGCCATTTACATCCGCACGGGCGGCGCCCTGCAAAAGGTGGTGGATGTGGGCGGTTATTCCTGCGGTTTTGCCTTTGACCCGGCCGGCAACCTCTACACCGGAACCTATACCGACTCGGGGCCGGCCACCCATCAGCACGTGCGGATGTACACCGCCGCCCAGGTGCAGGCGGCCATTTCCGGCGGGTATGCCCTGACCGCGCCGGGGGGCGCCTATCCGCCGCAAAATGTCATTGCCATTCCCGCGCCCAATGGGGTATACCTGGGTGCCAACGACCTGGAGAGCGACCCGGACGGCAATATCTATCTGACGGCCAACGGCGCCTGGGATGATACCTATAATTCGGATGTGGGCTACGTGTACCGCATCGACGCCTGGAATCCAGCGAGCCCGCCCGCCGCCATGGCCCGCATCGCCGCGGGCACCATGACCCCGGACCTGACCGACTGGCAAAAAGCATTGGCCTATGACGGCGGCTCCAGTCTGGCGGCCGGCGGCCACTACGATTACACCAACCCCGCGGCCCAGGCCGGAAACCGGCTCTATGTGGATCAGGACTTTCCCTGGGGTGAGGGCGGGCCGGATGTGGTCGCGGGCCTGTCCATCGCCGTTGATACGGACAGCGACGGCGTGCCCGACGCCCTGGACAACGCCTATTTGACGGCCAACGGGGATCAGCGGGATACGGACCAGGATATGTGCGGGAACATGGCCGACGCGGATTTGAATAACGACAATGTGGTAAGTTATGCGGACAGATCCCTCTTCCGCCAGACTTACAACAAATCTACCGGTGACGCCGGGTTTAACGAGGACGCGGATTTCAACGGTAACGGATGGGTGGACTCATATGACCGCTCACGGTTCAGAGCGCGGTACAACGATTACGCGCCTTACTATTAAAAAGGGAGGAAGAACATGAAGACTAAAAGTTGGTTGTTGTTATTGAGTATTATTTTTATTTTTGCCGCTTTGCCGGCACAGGCCCATTATATCTGGTTCGATCCGTCCGGGCAGGCCACGGCGGCGCCGGGAGAGACCGTATCGGTGGATATCTATATGCATGCGGACACCGATGACATCATCTACGGTTGGGGTTTGAATATGGGGTTTGATGATGCCCTCACCAACAATGGGGAGCTTGAATATGTGAGCTTCACCTACGGAGAAAAGACCCTTGCGGCCCATCAAGCCGATGAAGCCGGGGGCTATCTTGCCGGCACCTCTTTGTTGAGTGCGGGGGATAGCGTGGTCCATGCCGGACGGTACGATTGGAACTTCGAAGGCGACGCTTTGGCAACCGGTGAGGATTACCTGCTTTTCTCCATCGATTTTGCTTACGGCGATGGGGAATTGAACGGCGATGACATCTGGGTTGAATGGGCGCACACGCCGCCATATGGGTCCTATTTTGATTTGGAAACAGGCTATACCCAAGACGTGGCCGTCCAGGCGGGCCCGGATTATTCACCCGTGCCCATTCCCGGCGCCGCCCTTTTGCTCGGCTCCGGACTGCTGGGACTGATCGGCATTCGCCGCAAGGCGGCATAACACCCGGCGGACGCATGGCGTCCCCGTCCTCGTGTACCAAATAGAGATC
>JBFFHG010000262.1:0-5656 GCA_041557055.1 Desulfosarcinaceae bacterium | reverse complement strand
GGCCGGCCCGGTTGCTTTCTTGACGAGCAGCATTTTTATATCTCCTTCAGAATGGGGTGTTATTTTCCGAAAATGGCCGCAAACAGTTCAAAAAGTCCATGGCGGTGGAACAAATAAGGGTTGGCATGACGGATTTTACCGGGTATTTAAGGGGTTGTCTTTTATCAAAAGCCGGCCCACTGACTGCATATGGGAGTTGAACAGCTTATAGGCCAAACATTGGTCATGGATCTGGAGGTGTCCAAAAGCACCGGGCGGCTTCACCGCATCGGTGCCGTTTTCAGGGATAAAACCTTCCAGTGGACCGGAGGCCGGCAGGCACGTCAGGCCCTGGCGGAACTGGAGATCTTCGGCCGCAAGGCCGGGTATCTGCTGGGACACAATCTTTTCAATCACGATTTGCCCTTTATAAAAGGGCTGGCGCCGGACCTGAAGCTCCTTGAACGCCCCGTCATCGACACCCTCTATCTCTCTCCCCTGGCCTTTCCCCGCAACCCATATCACAGGTTGGTCAAAAACTACAAACTGGTGCGCGCCTCCCAGAGCGATCCCATAGCCGATGCGCATCTGGCCATTGCGGTGTTCCGGGAGCAGTGGGACGCTTTTTCAGGGCAGCTTTCCCAAGCGCCCGAATTGCCGGCCTTTTATCGTTTCTGCTTTCAGCAGAGCCGCTTTGGCGGGTTCAGCGGCCGGGGATTGGCCCAGGTCCTTAAAACCCTGGGTGCCGCCCCTTTGGAAGAGAGCCATCTGGCCACGGCAATTTTTAAGCGCCAGGCCCATGGCCGGGCGTGCATGACGGCGGTGGAAGGCGCCCTGGCGGACGATGACGCCCCGGCTGTCATGGAGAACGCGGCGGTGGCGGCTTACGCCCTGGCGTGGCTGCGGGTGGCGGGGGCCAACTCCGTGCTGCCCCCCTGGGTGCGGCATCAGTTCCCGGCAGTGGTGCCTTTTTTGAAAAAGCTGCGGGATCTGCCCTGCGGTCACAGCGACTGCACCTACTGCCGGCAGACCCATGATCCGGATACCCAATTGAAGCGCTTTTTCGGCTTTGACCGCTATCGGCCCGTCCCCGCTGCCGAAAACGGCGAGGGCCTGCAGCGGACGCTGGTCCTCAATGGTTTGAAAGACATCCCGTTACTGGCGATCATGCCCACGGGCGGCGGCAAATCATTGTGTTTCCAGTTGCCGGCCCTGATCCGGCATCAACGCCGGGGACTGTTGACGGTGGTGATTTCGCCCCTGCAGGCCCTGATGAAGGATCAGGTGGACAATCTGGTGCGCAATACCGGAACCCCTTTTGCCGGGGCGATCTATGGCTTGCTGATCCCGCCGGAACGTGGCGAAGTGCTGGAGCGGGTGCGCCTGGGGGACATCGCCATCCTCTATCTCTCCCCCGAGCAGTTGCGCAGCAAATCGGTGTGCTCGGTGCTGGCCCAGAGAGAAATCGGCTGCTGGGTATTTGACGAGGCCCATTGCCTCTCCAAATGGGGCCACGATTTCCGGCCGGATTACATGTACGCGGCGCGATTCATCAAAGAGTTTTCCGAGAAACAGCGTCTGCCCCTGCCGCCCGTTGCCTGTTACACGGCCACTGCCAAGCCGGATGTGATCGAAGAGATTGCAGGCTATTTTCAAACCGAACTGAAACAGAACCTTCACATCTTTGCCGGCGGCGTGGAACGCGACAACCTGAGCTTCGAGGTTCTGCAAGTCAGCGGCGTCCATAAGTCCGAGCAGACCTTTGAGCTCGTGACGCGCTATTTGAGCAGCCATCCATCGGCCGGCGTCATCGTCTATGCCGCCCGACGCAGAACCACCGAAGAGATCCAGAAATATCTCAGCCATAAAGGGGTGATGGCCGAAGCATTTCACGGCGGTCTGGAATCCAATGAAAAGCGCCGCATCATTGAAGCCTTTGTAAACGGTGAAACCCCGGTGATCTGCGCCACCAATGCTTTCGGCATGGGCATCGACAAGGAGAATATCCGTCTGGTGCTCCATTACGATATCCCCGGCTCCCTGGAGAACTACTTGCAAGAGGCCGGCCGGGCCGGCCGGGATCTTCAGCCGGCCCATTGTATCCTCCTCTACGATCCCGAAGATGCCGAAACCCAGTTCAAACTGGGGGCCGGTTCCGAAATCGGGCAGGATGAAATTCAGCGGATTCTCAAATGTCTTAAAAACGCCAAACGCAACCGCAACAACGAGATCGTCATCACCTCCCAGGAGTTGATCAGGGATGAAACGCTGGCGGCACTTTTTGAAAAGGGCGACAGGTCCAGCGATACCAAGGTCCGCACAGCGGTCTCCTGGCTGGAACGCGCCGGTTTTCTGCAGCGTGATCAGAACATGACCCAGGTGTTTCAGGGCAAGCTTCTGGTGCGCACCATGGAAGCGGCCGAAGAATTGATCCAAAAAGCGGATCTCTCCCCATTCGTGCAGAAGTTATGGCGCAATATCTTGCGGACCATGTTCAACGCCCCGCCGGATCAAGGGCTGGGGGCCGACGATATCGCTGAAACCATGTTCGGTTCGGTCGAGACCCTGAAACGCCTTGAGAAGCAATTCGGCCTTACTCCGGCCCAACTGGTGATTCATACCATGCATGACATGGCCGCCGCCGGTATCCTGGACAAGGGCATGGTGCTGTCGGCCTTTGTCCGGACCAGAGGCCTGAAAAACGCCTTGAAACAATTTGACGGCCTCTGCGTGCTGGAAGAGCGGCTGCTCAAATTTCTCCAGGAAGAGGACCCCGATGCCGAGACGGGCAGTTGGGTGGATCTGGACCTCAGCCGGGTCAACCAGCGCCTGCGCAATGACGGCCAGCAGAGCAACCCGGTCACCGTGCGGAACCTGGTAAAGGGATTGACCTACGACGGTGAAGGCCTGGCCGGTTCCCACGGCAGCATCGAATTGCAGCATGTCAGCCGCAACCGCTACCGGGTCGCCCTGCGGCGCAGTTGGCCGGCCCTGATTGAAACCGCTGCTTTACGGCGCAGCGTGGCCCAGCTCATTGTCCGGGAGCTGGTATCCAAAGCCAAAAAGGCGTTGCCCCCATCAGGCCAGGGCGCATCCGGTGAACTGCTGGTCTCCTTCAGCGCCAATGAACTCACCGAGGCCATCAGCCAGGATCTGTTTCTGCATTCCAATGTTCAGAAGCCCCTGGCCGCCGTGGACCGCGGATTGATGTTTCTGCACGAGAACAAAATCATCACCTTGCAAAACGGCTTGGCCGTCTTCCGTCAGGCCATGACCATTCGCTTGAATGCCGGGGCCGGGCGGCGGCGTTACAGCCGGGGCGATTATCAGCCCCTGAAGATCCATTACGGCGAACGCCGCTTCCAGGTGCATGTGATGATGGAATACGCCCGGCTGGCCATGGACAAGATCGCCCAGGCCCTGGGCCTGATTCTCGATTACTTTGCCATGCCCAGACACGGCTTTGCCAAAAAATACTTTGCCGGCCGGGAACAATTGCTGCAACGCGCCACCAGCGCCGAGTCCTACCGCCAGATCGTGGAGAGCCTCGACCATCCGGTTCAGATCGACATCGTGGGCCGCCCGGTGCAGGCCAACCAACTGGTTCTGGCCGGTCCCGGGGCCGGCAAAACCCGGGTGGTGGTCCACCGTTGCGCCTATCTGCTTCGGGTGGAGCGCATCGCTGCCGGCCGTATCCTGGTCATGTGCTTCAATCACAATGCGGCCGTGGCCCTGCGCAAGCGTTTACATCAAATGGCGGGCCGGGATGCCCGGGGCGTCACCGTGGCCACTTACCACGGCGCCGCCATGCGGCTGGCCGGTATCTCCCTGCGGGCGCTCTTGGAACATCAAGGGGCGCAAGCCATCGACTTCAGCGTTCTTGTCCGCGAAGCCACGGCCCTGCTCAAAGGCGAAAAGGAGGCCCCCGGCGTCGATCCCGATGAGATGCGGGATCAGCTTTTGCAGGGGTTCAGCCACATTCTGGTGGATGAATACCAGGACATCGACCAGGATCAATACGACCTGGTCTCCGCCATTGCCGGTCGGACCCGGCAGGAGGGCGACGGCCGCTTGGCGCTTATGGCGGTGGGGGACGACGACCAGAACGTCTACGCCTTCAGAGGCGCCAATGTGGGCTTTATTCAACGCTTCCGGCAAGACTACGGCGCCGAGGCGGTGTATATGGTGGAGAACTTTCGTTCCAGCGCCCATATCATTGCCGCGGCCAACCAGTTGATCGCCCGAAACCATGACCGCATGAAGCATGACCACCCCATCCGGGTCGACCGCCGCCGCCAGTCAGATCCCCCCGGAGGCCTCTGGGAAACCCTGGACCCCTTGAGCCGGGGCCGGGTGCAGCGCCTGACAGTGGCCGATCCCGTGCAACAGGCCGGTGCGCTCTGGCTGGAATTGTCGCGGCTCAAGTCATTAAAGCCGTCCCTGGAGTGGCCCGCATGCGCCGTACTGGCGCGCACCGGTCAAACCCTGGCGCCGGTGCGCGCTGTGTTTGAAGCCAATGGCATTCCCATCCAAAGGGGCCTGAAACGCGGCCTGCCCCTGCATCGCATCCGCGAAGTGCATCAATTCCTGACAGCCTTGCGAGCCGTTGAAACCGATATCCGGAAAGCCTCCCGCATCGGCGACCTGCTGGCCCAAGAGTGTTCCCGGAGCGATGGCCGGCTCTGGATTGAGCTGCTCCGCGATCTGCACACGGCCTACCGGCAGGAGACCGATGACGCCGCCCTGCCGGTCCGCTATTATCTGGATTGGCTTTACGAAGCCCTGGCCGAGCAGCGGCGCGAGAAAACCCTGGGCCGGGGCGTCTTTCTCAACACCGTGCACAGCGCCAAGGGGTTGGCGTTCGACCACGTCTTCATCCTGGACAGCGATTGGCGCATGCCCGCCGAGCGCCAAAAACAGGAAGAGGAGCGCCGCCTGTATTATGTGGGCATGACCCGCGCCAAAGAGACCCTCTGTCTGCTGGAACTGCAACGCCAAGGCAACCCCTTCATCCGGCCATTGGCCGGTGATCATATCCTCCGCCGCCCGGGCCCGGCCGGTGATCCCGACGCTTCCCGCAGCAGCCCGGCCCGCCAATACCATATTTTGGGTCTCAACGACCTCTACCTGGGCTATGCCGGCACCTTTGCCCGGGAACACCCCATTCACAGCCATCTGGCCCAGACAGGAACAGGCGACCGCCTTTTTTTTGTGGAAAACGGGGACGCCGTTGAAGTTCATGACCCCACCGGCTTGTGCATCGCCAAACTCTCCAACGCCGGTCGGCTCACCTGGGCCCCTAAACTCAGCCAAATACTGGAGGTCCGGGTCCTGGGAATGATCCGCCGGACCATTGACGAGAGCGGCGAACAATACCGCCATCTGGCCATGATCCCATCCTGGGAACTGCCCCTGATGGAGGTGGTCTTTCAAGAAGATACCCCAATGGGTCTCTAACGTTGCATAAGAAAGATGGTAAAGGGATTTGACAGCGTTATGCGCATTGAAGCCCCTCGAACTTGGGCTCCCTGCGAGGAATAAACAAAGGGTGTACTTTAGGATCGGGCCTGTTTTACGCTATCTTTGAACTATTGCCCATCCAGAAACAGGCAAATTTGGTCGAGATCAAGGCGTGCAAAAAATTTTACCACAGGCATATGGTTGATATTCCGAGGAT
>JBFFHG010000261.1:0-5660 GCA_041557055.1 Desulfosarcinaceae bacterium | reverse complement strand
CCTTGATGAGTTTTACCAGCCCCTGGCGACCATCCGCAGTCTGATCATCGCAACGGTTTTGATTACTTTGATGCTGGTTTTGCCGATTACATTTAAGATCAGCGCTTCCATTACCAACCCCCTGCGCAAACTGATGCTCCATTTCAGCCAGGTGGGCACCTGTAATTTCACTTCACGCATGGAATCGACCTCAAACGATGAAATCGGCCAACTCTACGACTATTTCAATCGCTTTATGGGGCAATTGGAAAATTATCACCGGGACCTGACCAAAGAGATTCAGGTTCGACGAAAAGTCGAAGAGGATCTCCGGGAGAGTGAAGCGCGCTATCGCTCGGTTATGGAAGCGGCCCCCGACCCCATCGTGACCTATGACATGCAGGGCCGGGTGACGTATATGAACACGGCCTTTTCGCAGGTTTTCGGCTGGACGCCGGAGGCGTGTCTCGGCCGCAAAATGGATCATTTCGTCCCTGAGGAGAACTGGGAGGAAACCGGCAAAATGATCCGGGCCATTATCGCCGGAGAGACCCTTACCGGGACCCAGACCCGGCGTTATAACAAAGCCGGTGACATTGTGCATGTCAGTATCAGCGGTGCAACCTACCGGGATCGCAATGGGCAATTGGTGGGAAGCGTCATCATACTGAGAGATATTACCAAATCCAAACGCCTTCAAAAGCAAGTCATGGACATCGCCGACCGCGAACGTCAAAAAATCGGACAGGATCTGCACGATGATCTCTGCCCCCATTTGATCGGTATCGAGGGGTTGGGCTCGGTTTTACATGCCAACCTGAAAGAATCCGCATCACCCCATGTGCCGCTGGCGAACAAAATTGTGAACCTGATGGGCCAAGCGATTAACAAGACCCGCGGTCTGGCCAGAGGCTTGTGCCCCGTGCACATGGTCTCCCATGGTCTTGAAACAGCCCTGCAAGATCTGACCGACCACACCGCTTCGGTTTCCGGTATCGTCTGCCGGTTCCTTTGCGACAGCGCGGTCGCCCTGAAAGACAACACAGCGGCCACCCATCTCTTCTATATTGCACAGGAAACGGTCAACAATGCGGTCAAGCATTCAGGTGCGAGGACCATCACCATCCAATTGCTGAAAAAGAATGAAAACCTTCAGTTAAAAATCAGTGATGACGGCAGGGGAATCCCGCAAAACATGCCCAAAACGGGTATCGGATTGCAAATAATGCAGTATCGCGCCAGAATGATCGGCGCCGGATTTGACATAAAAAGCAACGATGACAACGGCACCACGGTTCAAGTGCTGCTGAAAAACGAATCGTTCTCCCCGGGCAATCAAAATCAAAAACATGAATAATGAAAAGAAATATAAGATACTAATTGTCGACGACCATCCCATTTTCTGTCTTGGGATGAGCGAATTGATCAATAAAGAGAAAGATCTGGTGGTATGCGGCAGCGAGGAGAGTGCGGCCAAAGCGCTCAAAGCCATGGCCGATCTAAAACCCGACCTGGTGATCGTTGATATCTCTTTGAAAAACAGTGACGGAATCGACCTGGTCAAGGAGATCAACAGCCGGTTTGCAGGGATTCCGGTATTGATGCTTTCCATGTACGATGAATCTCTATACGCCGAAAGAGCGCTTCTGGCGGGTGCGCGCGGCTATATCATGAAACAGGAGGCAACGGTTCTGGTTGTCCAGGCCCTGCGCCAGGTATTGAAAGGAGAAATATACGCCAGCGTAAATGTTAAGGAGAAAGTCTTCCAGCGCCTTGTCGCCCAACATGATCCCCTCCAAAAGTCGCCCATTGATATATTGACCGACCGCGAGCTGGAAGTATTCCGGTTGATCGGTGAGGGCTTTTCAACCAGAGAAATTGCCGGTCGGCTCCATCTCAGCATCAAGACCATCGGCACCTACCGCGAAAACATCAAAAACAAACTGGGGCTTAAGCACTATACCCAACTTATCAAAATGGCTGTATTCTGGTCACAGAAAAGTCAAAAGTGAATCCTGATAGTGGATTCACACTGATTTGAACCGGTTTCGGATTGTTCCGGTGTAGGTTTTTTACCTATCGGGATTAGGATTGGATATCAGTGGAATTTAGGCTGCCTCCCGATTGAAACAAGCTCCGGCAGGGAATAAATACTATTCATACATTAAATTTCAACAACATTTTACCTTCCGCCAAAGGGGGTGACCCATAATTTTTACGCAAGACATTGGAGCTGGCCGCCGATCACATCAAATCATATGGCAGCTTTGAAATTGAGAGGAGATGTTTTGGAAAAAGTCTGATTACGGAGGAGGGAAACATGAATGAGCCAAGTGTTAATTATGATGTATTAAGTCCGGTTAAATTTCTGATCCGCAGCGCGACGGTGTATCCGCAAAAAGAGGCCGTCATATACGGCAACACCCGACGCACTTATCTGGAATTTAACGAGAGGGTGAATCGACTTGCCGATGCTTTGAAAAAAAAGGGTATCGGAAAAGATGACAAGGTCGCATTTATTTGTCCCAACACCCCCCCCATGCTTGAAGCGCATTATGCAGTTCCCATGATCAATGCGACCCTTGTCAGTATTAATATCCGATTATCCGCTAATGAGGTGGCTTACATCATCAATCACTCCGATGCCAAAGCGGTATTTGTGGATAATGAATTTGCAGAGATCGTTCAGCCGGTTATGAGCCGATTGGAGAAGATCCGGTTTTTCGTAAACATTTGCGACCTGAGCAATGAGAAACCGCTTCCAGGCACAGACTATGAATCATTTCTGAAAACCGGATCTCCCGGCCCCGTGGACATCGCTGTTGAAAACGAGCGCGACATCGCAACCATCAACTACACCAGCGGCACGACCGGACTTCCCAAAGGGGTCATGTACCATCATCGCGGCGCCTATCTGAACGCCATTGGCGAAATCCTTGAAGCTCACCTGGATTCAAACTCGGTCTATCTTTGGACATTGCCCATGTTTCATTGCAATGGCTGGTGTTTCACCTGGGCCGTGACCGCCACCGGCGGCACCCATGTCTGTCTAAGGGCCGTAATGCCCGATGAGGTGTTCAGACTCATCAAAACCGAGAATGTCTCCCACATGTGCGCAGCTCCGACCGTACTGGTCATGATGTCCAATTACCCCGGCGCCAAGGATCTGAAAATGAAGCACAAGCTTGAAATCATGACGGCCGGAGCGCCACCGGCGCCAAAAATCATCGAAAACGTCGAAGCCATGGGCGCCAACATCACCCACACATACGGCCTGACAGAAGTTTTCGGCCCCCACAGTGTCTGTGCCTGGAAACCGGAATGGAATGAGCTGCCGGCGCAGGAGAGAGCCAGACTCAAGTCCAGGCAAGGGGTTCCCTTTGTCACCACCCAATACATGGATGTCATTGATCCGATAACCATGCAGCCGGTTCCCCGGAACGGGCAGACCATCGGCGAGATCGTCATGCGGGGCAACAATGTGATGCTCGGCTACTACAAAGATCCGGAAGCCACGAATACGGCTTTTGCAGGCGGTTGGTTCCACAGTGGGGATTTGGCCGTCATGCATCCGGACCGGTATGTCCAGATCATGGATCGCAAAAAGGATATCATTATCAGCGGCGGCGAAAACATCTCCACCGTGGAAATCGAGAATGTGATTTTCCGGCACCCCGATGTGTTGGAAGTTGCGGTTATTCCCATTCCGGATGACAAGTGGGGCGAGGTTCCCAAGGCCTTTGTCGTACCCAAGGAAGGCACCCATCCCACGGCACAAAGTATTATCGAATTTTGCAAGCAGAATCTGGCCCGATTCAAGGCGCCCAAAGTCGTGGAATTCTCTCCACTGCCAAAAACAGCCACCGGGAAAATTCAGAAATTCAAATTAAGAGAAAAAGAGTGGCGGGGCCGCAAGCGCAAGGTTAACTGATTGTAAGCCGGATTTGAGGTTATCATGCAGCGATTCTAAAATTGATAAGGAGGCACGCCATGTCATTTTCGATTTACACGCGCAAAGATGGAGAAGAGCAGCCCTATTGGCCCGCCGGACCTTTTAAAATCCGGTTGCCGTTCATTCACTATCGATGGGAAACCGTCGAGTTCATCCAGGCATTGATCTTGTTCGTGGTCAGTCTGGCCATGATACCGCTTTTGGAGAAGCATTTGGGCCTGCCCTATGAAGTCGCCCTGGCCTATGTATTTGTGTGCGGCATCGGTTTCATGATGCCCGCGTTTTTGGGTTTGCCGCTGGTGCCGGGCTGGATCACGCCAGCCATACCGGTGGTATTGCTCTACCTGGGCCAGTTCAAGCCCGGACCGGAAGCCATCCAGGCCCTCATGGCCCTGCAATTGCTGGTTGCTGCTATTTTTCTCATTCTGGGTCTTACAAAGCTGAGCAGCAAGATTGTAAAAAATGTGCCGGCCTCCCTGAAAGCGGGCATTTTACTTGGCGCCGGCGTCGCGGCCTTTATGGGCGAACTGAAAGTCGGCGGACGCATTCCCCAAACGCCTATCGCCATCGGCCTGGGATCGTTCATCTGTTTTTATATGCTTTTTTCTTCGTCTTTTTTAAATCTTCGAAAACGCAACAGCATGGCCAAGCTCCTGGGTAAATATGGCATGGTGCCCGCCATGGTGCTTTCAATTTTGATCGGTATGCTCGTCAAGGAGTACCCCCTGCCCGATATCAAGTGGGGTATCACCATCCCGGCATTTGGCGAAATGTGGCGCTACCTGCCTTTTACCGTTGGATTTCCCGCGGCCGATATGTTTTTAAAAGCCCTTCCCACAGCCATCATTGCCTATATCATTGCATTCGGCGATGTCATCGTTGGCGAAACCCTGGTTCGGACGGCGTCCGATGAGGCGCGGCCGGATGAAAAGGTGGATATCGATGCGGACCGCATCCATATCGTCACCGGCATGCGCAATGTGCTGCACGCGTTCTTGGCTCCCTACCCCGGCCTGGCCGGCCCCATCTGGACCGCCGTAACAGCAACGGTGGCGGATCGTTACCGGCAGGGCCGCGCGGCCATGGATTCCATATTCAGCGGCTGCGGCACGTTCTGGATATCCGGATTCATCGCCTTATGCATTCTTCCATTGGTCAGCTTTTTCAAACCATTTCTAAACATCGGCTTGTCGCTGACACTGGTGGTCACCGGCTACCTGTGCATCGTAACAGCATTTAAACAGGTCAAAGAGCCCACCGCACTGGGCGTTGCGGGCACCATGGCCATCGTCCTGGCCATGCACGGCGCCGCCTGGGGCCTGGGCGTGGGCATCTTACTGCACATATTTCTGGAAAGAAAACTGACCTTCTCCAAGGAAACGGCTGCCGAAACCAGTTAATCTTAATAGGTTTCACGCTCATGTGATCATTCTTGCCCCAAATGCTCAAACGCCTTGGGCCCCGGCGGCTTCAATAACGGGATAGGTCTTAAACCTATCCCGTTTCAGTTGTTCTCCCAATTCAATTTCAGTTTGAAACCGATTGCCCCGCCTTGGTTCAATCGAATATAGTGGCTGCCGGTTAAAAGGCAATGTCATTAACTTAACCGATCGGTTTGTACTGGGGGAAGAATTTTCTTGATCTGGCCTTATGATTACGAGGGTATTTTCTTCCCGGTCTGATCGGCTCTATGGTTCTTTGAAAAATGTATTGCAGATCAGCGATCAGG
>JBFFHG010000260.1:0-5672 GCA_041557055.1 Desulfosarcinaceae bacterium | reverse complement strand
GATTTTTGAAATGTTGCGCGATAAATATGGACTGCCGTTTTTCAATGTCACCTTTATCGATTTTGAAAAACACCCGGTGGATATCATCACGTTGCTGCCGCTTTTGCAAGTGGGTGGACAAAAAGTCTGAATAACCACTTTCCGGTGACGGCACAATTTCGCCGGCAGCTTCTTTGAGGCTCTGATGGGATCTTTATTATGACGTCTTACAGCCCACCGTGGCGTTGAGAATGCCGCCGGCTTCCACCACCAGATCGTGGCATTTGACCTGGCCCGAGCACTTGCCGGTGGAAAGAATCACCACGGTTTTGCGGGCATCCACCTGGCCGTCGAAAATTCCGCCGATGGTGATTTCATTGGCGGAGGCATCAGCATAGACCGCTCCCTCTTGGGCGATGACCACGTTGTCACCCTTGACCGCCCCCCTCACGGTTCCCTTAATGACCAGTCGGCCCTTGCCGATTACCGTGCCCTCCACCGTAAAACCCTCATCAATAATGGAAAATTTTTTATGGTCGTCTTTCACTACTCTCCTCCTTCGATGGCAGGTTTCGCCTCTGTTGCAGGTGTTTTATCGATGGTTGGCGGAATGACGGGGTCCACGGGTTCTGCACGACTGTTATCATCCGCAGGATTGACGGACTCTTGCTGTGGGGATTGCGCCGGCGAAGATGGCGTAACGGGCGGCACCGAATCATCCGATTGGGTTTGCGGCGGCAAAGGATCACCCACCTGCCGAACATCTGGAGAAACGGGCGAAGGCTCCGGATCAACTACGGGTTTCGGCGCAACAGGTTTAGCAGGCGCCGGCGGAGCGTAGTCGACATTGAATGGCTGGTCCTGGTTGGCAATCAATTTCCCCTGCTCATTATAGATGTAAATCGAGGCTGTGTTAAATTCCGCTGAATCTTTCCCGCGTAAGACCTTAAATTTTTCCGTCCGGAAGTTATTGATTTTAAATGTTTTACCATTGCCACCCACCGGTTTGCCGTCTCTCACCGGCACCAAAGGCACCGCCGCCCAATGGTTGGGCGGATCGCCCTGTTCCTTGAATACCACCACCGTTCGGCCGGAGAGGCGTTTCTTGGGCCTCGAGGTGTTATAGATTCGAAATTCGGCTCTCAGAATTTTCTGACGATTGTCATATGAAACGTTGAATTTACGAATATCCGCCGACCACTTCACCGGAGCCGCCGCTTTTTTGGCCGGTTCCTCCTGTTGAATCTTCAAGGCTTTTTCTTTTCCGGGGTCAGTGGTTTTCAGCGCTCTCTCTTTCAGGGGAACAGCTACACCTGGTGCTGTCTTGGGCAGTTCCCCGGTCTGCTTCTTCAGCGCAATCAGTTCGGTCAGACAGAGATCTTTTTCATCGCGGAATTTGGAGACCTGCGCACGAATCGCTGCCAGATTCTTGCTCAGGTCGCCCATGATTTGGCGCTGGCGGGAGCACACAATGCCCAACACGATTGATGCGGTCAGGCCCCCGATTAAAATAATACCGACACCGACGATCAGGGCCTTAAAATGTCGAAACGGAATCACCCGGCCGTGATCGCCCACCAGCATGACACTCCAATAGCGATTCCGTTTGGGCGTCTTGACGCCTTTTTCATCATTCTGCACGGTGATAACAAATCTCCATGGGGTTTAATGTCGCTTATGTTTCGGCTCTGAAAGAGTTGTTGTTCATAAAACCCTTATAGAGGAGGGTTTGAAACCACCTCTTTCTGGATGGACACTAAGTATCCTGATCAATTTTGGGTTTCGCTGCAACTTTTCTCTCGTTTGGCACCTCTTTCCAAAGCTTTCGCCAGGCATGAATCAATGGATCCTTGCGCCGAACCGGCGCGGCCTGGAATGTGTCACCAATGATGCGAACCCTGTTCGCGATCAGACTCAAATAAAGTTTTCGCCGCCCCACCCATTCACTTCGACAAGCGGTTCTTAAATGATGATCAAATAACAAAACGTAATAATCCCCGCATTTATAAATGGCGCGCTGGCCCATCAGGCTCCGATAAGCGGATTGGACACCGCCGTTGCGTCGCTGGCGGCACCATTGCCGCCACCACTGCATGGATGGCGCGGCATGGTTGCCATACCATCTGCGAAACTCATCGTAGCTGCCGTGCATCATGGCTTCATGCCACTGTCCGGCAGCCGATAAAAGTGTACCGGCCACTTCGTGCGCCTCTTTAACCGCCTGTAACCGCACCCGTTCCACAATAATCACCGGCGTGCGGTTTAAACGAATGTAGTGCGCCAAACGGTTGATCGTCGGGTTTTCCAACACAATGCAGCCGTTGCTGTCACGTTCCTGCAAAGGCTTGCTGGTCCCATGAAGCCAGATAGCGCTGCCGGTTCGCGATAAATGCCTGTCGAGCCAGTTGGGGTAGTCCAGGGGCAATGCGCGGGCGCCATATGTCTCGGTCAGATAACGCTGCCCCACATTGCGGGTCGCAAAATAGACACCCTCGGGAGTCCGTTGATCCCCCTCCATCTCTTTGGGGCCGGCCACTCTTCCGGTTGAACAGGACCACTTGGCAACAAGCCGCCAGTAACCGTCATACCGGTAGAGGTTGATTTGCTGGCGGCTTTTATCCACGATAACCGCAAAGGACATTCCGGGATGATCATGGGAACCCGAATCTATATGGATCAGTGCTTCGGGGGCGGCCCAGGAATCGGGCACTTCCAATTCCTGCGCCCAACTCCGCCCCATTGTCCATTGCATTACAAAGCATAGGCATCCAAATAAAGCCAGCTTCAAAAAGAGCTGATGATAATATCCGCGGCCACCCGGCATCAAGTTCGCGCCTTCACATGTACAACTTGCCCCTGCCCCATATTCAGAAAACCGGCGGCGTGGCCGCCGTTGACGAATATTTCCAGGCAAGCCCGACTGCCGATGATGGCCAATGGCACTCCGGGGGGGCCTTGGGCATAACTATCGGTCAACCGCTCAATGGCATGATCGCCAATAAAAATGCTAAGCTTTCCGGGGCCCATGGCGCCCAGATGTTTATCGCTGATATTTGTAATCAGGTTGCCGAATCTATCCACACCGACAACTTGGCCTTCAAGCTCGCCTGAAATGTTTTTCCGCGGCTCTTGAACGGCCAATGGCCGAAGCTGACTGAAATCCAGCGGACGTCCCAGTGCCTTCACGGGCAACCCTTTGGAGAGATGGGCGGCAACCGGCGCGAACACATCGCGGCCGTGAAAGGTGCGGCTGACCGGCTGCCGGAACAGATTCTCATTTTCCACCCGGTACAGGGCATGGGGTGAATGGGCTGCAATAACGGGGAACAGCAACCCGTTGTCCGGCGCCAAAAAAACATGCCCCATGCACTGTGCGGCCACGATGCGCCGTTGGGTGCCGACGCCCGGATCCACCACCGCCATGTGGATGGTTCCCTGGGGAAAAAAGGGGAAAGATGCCTTCAATGCATAAGCGGCCGCCGTCACGTTCTGGGGCGCGATACCATGAGTCACATCGATAATCACGGCTGCGGGGTTGATACCGGCGATCACCCCTTTTAGCACACCGGCATACTCATCCCGGGTTCCGAAATCGGTCAATAGCGAAATAATGGTCATTTAAAAAGATTCTCTTGAACACAGTAGCCAAGATGGCGATAGGCGCCTTCGGATGCTTTGCGCCCCGAAGAGGTCCGCATCACCAGACCGATTTTAAGCAAATAGGGCTCGACCACATCCACCAGGGTGTCCGACTCCTCCTGCAAGGTGGCGGCGATGGCCTCGATGCCCACCGGTCCGCCGTGGTAATAATCAATGATGGTTTTTAAATAGCGCCGGTCCAAATGGGTCAGCCCCTTGCCATCCACACCCTCCAGAGCCAAAGCAGCCTCCACCGTCTTTTTTGAAATTTTACCGTCCCCGCGCACCTGGGTGTAATCCCGGACCCTTTTGAGCAATCGGTTCACGATTCGGGGCGTCCCCCGGGACCTCAACGCCAGCGAATGGGCGCCCTGATCATCCACCTCGACTTCCAATATGGCCGCCGAGCGTTTTATAATCCGGACCAGATCTTTTTCGTCATAAAATTCAAGACTTCGGAACAACCCGAAGCGATCCCGCAAGGGGGCGGAGAGTAACCCCACGCGGGTGGTGGCGCCCACCAAAGTAAACCGGTTAAGCCGATATCGATGACTTCGGGCATGAATCCCTTTGTCAAAAACGAAATCCACGGCAAAATCTTCCATGGCCGGATAGAGAAACTCCTCCACGTTTTTAGGTGTGCGGTGAATCTCATCGATGAAAAGCACGTCCCCCTCCTCCAGGTGGGTGAGAATGCCGATGAGGTCGCCGCCCTTTTCCAAGGCCGGCCCGGAAGTAACGGTCAAACGCCCCCCCATTTCCCTGGCGATGATATGCGCCAGGGTGGTTTTCCCCAACCCCGGCGGGCCGTGAAACAAAACATGCTCCAAGGATTCTTCACGCTTTAAGGCCGCCTCAATGGCAATCTTAAGGGTGTCCACCACTTCCCGTTGCCCCACATAATCGTCCAGGCGCTCGGGACGCAGAGACTGCACCTCCGATTCCTGGTCCATGGGCAGGCATTCACCATCCACGATAGTGCCGAATTTAGCGCGGTGGCTCAGAATATCATCATCCATGGGCATGGCCTAAAATCATTTCAACGCTATCAACTATGCTCTCCCCGATAAACCTCTTCAAACAGCGCCTCGGGCGATGTGATATCGTCATTGCGTTTGAAGGCTTCGGCGATCATTCGCTTGGCATCCGCCGGTCGGTGGCCCAATTGATCCACCAAAACATCCAGCACCGGTTGCGTAATATCCTCGGGCTCTGATTTGGCCGGGGTCTCGACTTTGCGAATCAGGGCGAATTTGCTCACTTTACCCTGCAACGTCGCGACCATTTTCTGGGCGGTTCTTGGGCCGATACCTTTGAGTTTCTTCAGTTTTCCCAGATCATTGGATTCAATGGCGTTGGCGATATCGCGCACCGACAGGTTGAGAGCCTTGACCGCCTTTAGCGGCCCGATGGCCTCCACCGAAATGAATAGCTGGAAGAACTCTTTTTCAGCTTCCAGATTGAATCCGATTAAAACCGGCTTGGGTTGACGTTCGGTTTGGTGGTAGTAAATATAGAGAGCCACTTCATCGCCGGCCTGTTTGGCATTGAGGGTTTCCCGAACAAACGCCGGGACAAGAATTTCATAACCGACCTGATGAACCAGCAACAGAATTCTCTCATCTTCAATTTTGAGCAACCGGCCTTCCAGATATCCAATCATAAATCGATTCCGTTGTCGTCGGCAAGTGTCCGTTTTTCAAATTTTACACCGAGCATAGCGAAAGAGACCGATAAGCGCAAGCCCCAGAGCATCCGAAGCATGGTTGGGCTTAATCGCATCCGGACAGCCCAGTGCCTGCCGCACGGCCTTTTCAAGCTGGGTCTTGCTTGCATTGCCGTTTCCGGTCAGAACCTGTTTCGCTTCCCGCACGGGAATTTCAATAACGTCGGTGTCCACATGATGAGCCGCCAGCAGGATGACGCCGCAAACCTTCCCTAAAGTGATACCCGAACGGGGGTATTTTTCAAGGGAAAAAATATCCTCGACCACTATCAAATCGGGCTTTTCATCTTCAAACAGATGATGCAGGCGGGAGTATATTTTTTCCAAT
>JBFFHG010000259.1:0-5679 GCA_041557055.1 Desulfosarcinaceae bacterium | reverse complement strand
GAATGCCCGGCAAACAACTTTGGCGCTCAAGTTTGGCCCATTGGGGACGATCATATAACCATCGAAACACGTGTTGAAAACCTTGAGGAAATGACAGTCTAACGGGAGATTCTCCATGGCATACAAGGCGATCCACCTGCGAAGGGGAAGTCAGAACATATATATCACAATTGACAAGCTTTTCGAGGTGGCCTTTGGCCCAACACCAAGAGATTATCGTCTTAAGAGCCTGATGGGGTGGCGTCCGCTGGTTCAGAATTCAGAGTCATCAGCCTTTGGGGATAAAGAGGGGCCGTCAATAGAGCCCGACCCTTCATCCTGTTCATCCCCTGGGGTTATTGTCTATGAAACCGAAGCGTTGATTGTGGTGGAGGTGGAACTGCCCCCCATCCAGGAGGACAGTCTTTATATTGAAATTTCAGGTGATTTGCTGATCATTCGCGGCCGGCAGGCAACCGCCTCTCCTTCCAAGCGCGTCAAAGCGGGCATACGCCGACCCAAAATCGTTCATCGCTATGTGCAGTTACCGGTCATTGCCAAACCGGGAGAAGTGCGGGCGCGATTGGAGGGAAATACCGTTCGCGTCATTATTTTGAAACAAGACAAACGCGATTGAAAAGAACCGTAAAAGGCGAAAATGTCATCGTCATGAGAAAAAAAATCTCATATTTCTTGCTGATTCTTTGGACCGCCTGCATCCCCCCTTCAAATATCCGTGCGGACGAAGTGGTACTGACCACCGGGGAGCGGTTTACCTCCTCCAAAGTTTGGGAGGCGGAAGGCAAAATCCGTTTTGACCTTCAAGGTCTTGTGGTAAGCGTCGACAAAGCGGATGTGGCCGCAGTCATTCGCAGCAGCCCCCTCCCCCTACCGCCGCCCCCTGAAGCCGTGGTCGCCCCCCGGCAGGTGCCGCCTTTAATCCAGCCCAGCCGGCCGGTCCGGACACCACCTGAAAAATCGGCGCCCCTGCCAGTGCCGGACCATCCGGCGTCCCGGAATGATGCAGTCGGCAAATCAAGGGTTCGGGGAATCGGGTTCGATGGAATCGCCTGGCAGATGAAACCATCCCAAATTCCAGGCATTGAAAAGTTTAAGACCGATCCGGCCTATGGCGGCATCGATCAGTACTGGCGACCGGACGGCAGCCTGATTTTCGGCAATCTTGCATTGGACGGATTGATCTTCGGATTCTGGCGTGATCGTCTCTATTCGATCATGATCTGGGTGGATGGCAAGCCGGGTTATGAACGTCTGCGACAAGTTGTATTCGATCGCTACGGCCGAGGCATCAAGAACGAAAAAGGCCTGGAGCGCTATGTCTGGCTTGATGATACCACCACCGACCGCATGGTGGAGTTTGATACCGAGCTGAACACCGGCATCTTCTGGATGCGATCCCGGGGACTGAATCTGGATATCAAGCGGCTCTATCCGGAATGACCCCTGGCGTTGCATCAACAACGCAAGGGGAAAAAAGGCCCTGGCATGCAGGGCCTTTTCAATGGTTACTCACTTTCGGAAACGGAGAGCACATTAATGGTGTATTGGCCACCGGACTCTTCCACCGCACCGGTCACGTTGACCGTTTTGCCTACCATAGCGGAAAGATCCTGCCCGACGACGTTATATTTACCCAGATCGGTGACAATCACGATGCCATCATCGACCTGCTCAACCATCCCGCTGATTTCGATGGTTTTGGGCATCTCCGCGGGGGAGGGTTCCTGGGCCATCTGAACCGGCTCGTCATTTGGCTGGCTCACCTGGGGCGTTGCGACTTCAGGCTGAGCCGCCTGCTCCGTAACCGCTTCCTGTTGAGCCTCGCTCAGTTGGTTGGACGGTTCGTCGCTTGAGCAGGCCATACCCATCATGGTGATCGCCGATATAAGTGCAACAATCAAAATTGAACGTAATGTAACCATCTTTCTTCCTCCTCTTTTTGTTTGTTTTTAAACGTGTCCAAAAATACCTGTTGTCAATCATCTGCTCTCTCAATAAGCGCGAAAACCCATTGCCGGCTTATTGAGAATTTTCAACATGAGCGGTTCGACGGGCTGATAAACATTCCCACCAGCCCCATCGAATATCAACGCCAAAGCAAAATAAATACCAGATCGGATCGTTTTTGAATTATTTGCGCCGAACGGCTTATAATCAGGCCCAAACGGGCGGATTGGAATATGACGATAGCCTGGGGCAATGGGCCCATGAACGTTTCTTGCACTTAAAAAGACGAAATCAGCTCATTTTCAGAGTGTTCGCTGCGGTAACCCCCTCAAAAAAACAAACCACGAACAACGGAACCAGCGCCATGGCGGCGAATGGGACAAGCGCGGCAATTCTATTGCCCCATGAATTTCAACCGTTTCACCACATTCACCGGTTCTGAAATCTGATGATGTTCCAGCATGATCTTCTCGGTTTGACGCCATCCCTGTTGATCAATGGCACCGACGACAGCATCGGGTGATGGTTGGATAAGCCTGCGGGTGATTTCAAGCTGTTGCTGCAACACCTGTTGTGTGGTGTCACGATCAAAGCGCCGGACCACGGCAATGGCGGTGTCGTTATTGGCCGGATCAACGGCTTGGCGCCACCCTTTGAGCAGGGCTCTGACAAAATGCCTCACAGTTTCCGGGTCTCGGTCCAATATGGCCTGGGAGGTCACCACCGAGTTGGCCACAAATCGAATACCGTAATCAGCGGGATCCAGAAAACCGACCGATTCACCGGCCGCCCCCAATCTTCCACCGATCTCCACCCCCTGGGTATTGATATAGACCGGCCACAAATCAACCCTGCCCTTGTAAAAAGGCGCGTAATCCAGGCGAACACCGTAGAGCCGGATTTGTGATTCCTCAATATGGGCCCGGGCCAGCATGGTACGCAAAATCATCTCATCGTTCTTGCCAAAAGTCACCCCGATGGTTTTGCCCTTGAGATTACCCAGGTCGGCCATGGTCATTCGATCCCGGCGATAGATCCATTGCAATGGATTGACCTGAAAAAGCTGGGCCACCACCACCACCGGGGCCCCCTTGGCCAAGGCGCGAATGACCTGATCAGCCGATGCCACGCCAAAATCGGTATTTCCCAATTCGAGTTCGCGAATGGCATCCCTTTCCGGCCCTCCGGGCTTGATGGTCACCTCAAGTCCTTCCGCCTTGAAACACCCCTGCAGATCGGCATAGAGATCGCCCACGGTGGACATGTTCTGAAGCCATTTCAACCGGTAGGTAACGCGCCGCTCCGAAGCCGCCGCCTTTTCAGTGCCCATGCAGGCCAGGGCCAGGACAATCAAAATGGCCATTGTCATCCAAGAGCCGCATTTCATATTCTTCACGCCATACACTCCCGTTACATCATCAAAAATCAAATGTGAGCGCCATGCCCTTCGTTGGAGCGCCCCATCCAGGCCCTTCGAATCAGCACGCCACACCATTCCAGCAATCCCTGATAGATTGAAATCGTGATGCCGATAACGAATAAGGCCACCAAAATCTTAGCCATATCGCTCTGATACAAGGCGATACGAATGCTGTAACCGATGCCGGCGTTGGCTGCTACAAATTCCGCCACAATGGTGCCGGCCATGGCCAGCGTGGCGCTGCCGGCCACCACGGTGGTCAGCTTGTGCAAGTTCTCGAAAGCGCGGATCTTCACTTCCAGCTGCCAGCGCAAACGTCCGGTCTGGCGATAGAAATGTTCAATATCGGCGACAGGTTCGGACATGATGCCCAACACGGACAGGAGCAGGGGGAAGTAGCAGATCATGGCCGCGATCAGCAACCGCGATATGAACCCGTCGCCCAACAGTATGAAAATAATGGGGGCCAGGGCCACAATGGGATACGCCTGAACATTGTAGGCCGCCACCTTAATGAAAGATCCGAACCAGGAGGTCCGGCGGCCGAGGATACCCACCATCAGCGCCATTACAATGGAGAGCAGTTGTCCCACCACCGCCACACTGAGGGTATCGGCCACATCCGCTGCGTAGCGCCCGACCTCGCCCCGGGCGGTCTGCCATACCAATGCCGGGCCGGGAATCACATAGTTGGACAGGCCCAAAAGATATTTAACGGCCAAGAGCACCGCCACAGCGAGCAGATAGATCAGCAGAAATTGATAAATGCGTCTAGGCAGCATTCATCATCTCCAGCATGGTTTTTTCCAGGGCTTGCGGCCCCACCGGCACCATTGCCCGCATATCCTGTCCATTGACACCCACCGTCTGGGGTTGTTTGTCACCATCGCGCAGAATCCAGATCCGGCGGCAAAACCGCGCCACCTCCACCACATTGTGACTGATATACAGAAAAAAAGCCCGGGGGAAAGTCTCTTTAATGGTCAGCAGGATTGCCGTGCGCGTCTTTTCATCCACATTGGCCAGACTTTCATCCATGATCAACAATTGAAAGTCCTGAACCAGATAGCGCACCAGATTGATCCGATTGCGCTGGCCGAGAGACAATTGTCCGAACCGTTGTCCAAGATAGGGCGCCAGTCCGAATTTCCGGACCAGCGTCTCTTTAAGGGGGTTGTTGTGGGCCGGTGTTATGCGTTCCAGATGCCTTCCCACGCCCGACCATCCGGGAAGGCGCTCCTGATTGTGGGAATATAACATGTTTTGAAAACCATCGGCCAGAATCTCCCCTGATGCAGGCTGCAAAATACCGGTAATGATTTTGGCCAAAGAGGTCTTGCCCACCCCTGAGGGACCGAATAGCGCATGCAACCCGGGCTCGTCCAAGCTGAACCCAAGATCCTTTAAAACCGGCGCGGACGTCCCCGGATAGCAATAATTAAGATGGCGGCATTCCAAAAGCATGGTGTTTCCCATCTGATAGTCGTAAAACCAGATGCCTGTTATCTTACCCGGTGTTTTGAAACCAAACCCGTGATATTTACCACATATTGAACTAAATGACCAGTTCGGCGCCGCCCTCCCTCAGGGCAATCGCATTTGGATTCTCTGGTGATTGATCCGGGTGTGAATCAAAGGGCATGGCTGCCGCCACACCCCTCTTTGGGCAGTTGGTGGCGGGTGCGCCGAAAAAAAAATTACCGTATCTGCTCATGGGGCTGTGGATGAAACGGCCAGGCTTGCCAAAAGATAAAGGGCTCCCGGCCCAGCAGGATGGCGGGACGGATCAGGCGCTTTTGTCAATCGGCCTTTCCCGTTTATTGGGTTTGTGCTAAACATGGTTTTATAAAATAATTCAGACTCAATTCCGTCTTAAGTTTAACTCATAAAAGGGGGCCTCAATGGACTTCAAAAAACACCTCGAAACAGCTTGGAACACGACCCTGAAACACATTGTCATGCTTATTCTCATGACAGTGGTCTCTTTGGTGGTCAGCTGCTTCACCCTGGGTATTTTAGGGCCGGTGGTAATGGCCGGCTTTGTTCAGTCCATTATTCTGATGATGCGTGATGGAAGGGAGCCGCGCATCGAGGATCTCTTCTCCCAAATGCGGCTTTTTCTGCCGCTGCTAGGTTTCTCCATCGTTGTGTGCATTGCCATGCTGGTGGGCTTTCTCCTCTTTGTGCTGCCGGGCTTAGCCATTCTCGCGGCCGTCACCTTCGGATGCCTTTACATGCTGCCCTTGATGACGGATCGTCAGATGGGGCTGGTCGACGCCGTAAAAACCAGTTGGCAAATGGCTTTTGCACAG
>JBFFHG010000258.1:0-5701 GCA_041557055.1 Desulfosarcinaceae bacterium | reverse complement strand
CGATTATTGGATGGACACTATCTAATTGAATATTCAGATAATAAGTGGCATTTAAATTTCAAAGTTGCGTGATATTGCAGGAATCGGTTCCGCACCTCGACATGGGTTAAATATGAGAATTGCATCGAACGGCTTCCCCGGGTTGAGGAAACGGTTCCATGACCCTCGGCAGGACGCCCTGCACGAAGGCGATGGTCATGCCATAGTTGGTGATGGGGATGCCGCTGCGGCGCGCCCGAAAAAGACGCGATACCATGTTCTTGCGATTGATCATGCAACCGCCGCAATGGATGATCAGTCTATAGTCGTCGAGATATTCGGGAAATTCGGGTCCGGCAATGACATCGGCGTGGATCTTGCCGCCCGCATATTGCCTGATCCAGCGCGGAATTTTCACCCGGCCGATATCATCGGCCAGGGGGTGGTGCGAGCAGGCTTCGGAGATGAGCACCCTGTCGCCGGGTTTTAAGTGCGCAATGGTGTTCGTGCCGTGCAGCAGGGTCGCAAGGTCCCCCTTGAAGCGGGCCATGAGTATCGAAAACGTGGTCAGCGGGAGGTCGCGGGGCGTGTCGGCGATGGTTTTGAGAACCACCTGGGAATCGCACACCACCAGAGAGGGCTTGCGGTTGAGACGTTCCAGCGCGTCCCTGAGCTCTCTTTCCTTGACGACCATACAGTAAGCGTCGCTGTCCAGAATGTCCCGGATGGCCATGATTTGAGGCAGGATGATGCGGCCTTTGGGTGCGCCCAGATCGATGGGGACGACCAGCACGGCCAATTCCCCGGCCTGTAGCAGATCGCCCAGCAGGCGCGGCGGCGTGAACCAAGCCTCGGGCGCCGCCTGAAAGATGCGATCCCGGACGGCGTGCAGGCCTTCCCCGGTCAGTGCTGAAGCTGTTTTGAAGTCGATGCCCTCCGCCGTCATGCACTGCGTTATCTCCGCTGTCGGGGCCGTTAGGTCGGCCTTGTTCAAAACCGCGAAAAAAGGAATCTGCCGCTCCCGTAGGAGTCCCGCAATCTCCCTTTCATAGGGTCCCCACGTATGGGTTTCCGTCACCAGGATTCCCACATCGGTCCGATCGATGGCCTGTAAGGTTTTCTCCTTGCGTAGGTTCCCCAGCATACCGGTATCGTCGATGCCGGCGGTATCGATGAAGACGACGGGACCGATGGGAAGAAACTCGATGGTCTTTTCCACGGGGTCGGTGGTGGTTCCGGGCATGGCCGACACAATGGCGGCCTGTTGTCCCACCAAGCGATTCAACAGGGACGATTTCCCGGCATTGCGGCGGCCATAGATGCCGATGTGGAGTCTCAGTCCTTTAGGGGTATTTTGCATGCAGCTCGGATTCCTTATTCCAGCCGGCCACCCGGCGCGAGGCGCGGGCGATAACAGATCGGGCGTGCGCCAGCGCGATGTGCGCTTTGTGGTCATACAGGGCGTAATCGCCGCGCCATCGGGCCGGGGTAAAGTCGGGCATGAGAACATTGGCACCGGTCATCAAACCAAGAAACAGGCCGTCTTCAGGGGCCAGCGTGGCAAGGGCCGTGGTGGCCGGCAGATGAATACGCGGGCAAAGCAGCCGGATCAGGGCGATCATTCGCAGCGTGGTGTCCAGTGAGCCACTGGAAACGCTTCCCAAAGGCGTCGCGGATTGCGGAATAAAGGGTCCGATGCCGCACATATCCGTATCCAGCTGCCGGGTCAGCAGGACGTCTTGCGCAAGATCTGCAAGAGTTTGTCCCGGAAGTCCCACGATCACGCCGTTGCCGATCTCGTAGCCCAGCTCCTTTAAAAATCCCAGGATTTCAAGACGCGTTTCAAGTCGTTGGCCCGGATGAAGACGGGCATAGAGATCGGGATTGGCGGTTTCATGTTTCAGCAGATAGCGATCAGCGCCGGCGCGGCGCCAGATTTCATAATGGGAAAACGGCCGTTCCCCCACGCAGAGGGTGACCGCCACGTCGGCGCGCGCCTTGATTTGCCGGATGATTCCTGCCAGATCCGCAGCCGAATAAGCAAAATCGTCACCCGACTGCAGGACGATGGTGGCAACCCCGGCTGCCGCGACCATCATGGCCGCGGCCACGATGGCATCGGACGAAAGGCGATAGCGCCGAAGGTTGCGGTTGTCCCGCCGCAAGCCGCAGTAATTGCAGTTTCGGATGCAATGGTTGGAAAACTCGATAATGCCGCGCAGATGCACTTCATTGCCATGTTGCCGTGCGCGAACGAGGTCAGCCCGCATCGTCAGCTCGCTGGATGAGCTATGGGTGAGGTGATGCACTATCTCGGTTCTGTCCATGGGCGCTACCTGCCGAAACCCAATGTCGTCATAGCATACGGGGAAAGCAGCGATCGCAGGCTCTCCTCGTCCAGATAGTCCTTGTCCAGCACGACCTGGCTGACTGTTTTCCCGCTGCGTTTGACTTCAGCGGCGATTTCGGTGGCCTTCTCGTACCCCAGCCGGGGAACCAGCGCGATGACCGTGGCCCAAGAGCGTTCGACGTGCTCCCAGCATGCCTCGCGGTTCACCTGGATTCCGTCGACGCAACGCGTCTGCAGCATGCTATCGGCGGCCCCCAATATGGACAGACTCGAGAGGAGGGCCTCGGCCACGAGCGGCAGGAACGCGTTGAGTTCCAGCTGTCCGGAAAGGGCCGCCTGGCCGATAGCCATATCATGGGCCAGGGTCAGCATGGCGGCCTGGCCCGCGGCTTCACAGATGACCGGGTTGACCTTGCCGGGCATGATGCTAGATCCGGCCTGCACCTCGGGCAAAACGAGTTCCATCAGTCCGGCTTTGGGGCCCGAGGCGAGCAGGCGCAGATCCGAGGAAATTTTGATCAGATTGACGGCGTGGGCTTTCAAAATGCCCGAGACCTCCACGAATGCATCGGCGTTCTGGGTCGCGTCCACCAGATTCTCCGCCCGGGACAGCCCAAGGCCGGTTTCCTGACGCAGGTTCTCCACCACCTGGAAAATGTACTCCCGCGGCGCCGTCAGGCCCGTGCCGATGGCCGTGGCCCCCAGGTTGACCACCCTCAGGCGCTCTTCGCACTTGAAGATGCGCCATCGATCCCTGGAAAGGGCCTCGGCCCAGGCCGAAAACTCGGCGCCGACGGTCATGGGGGCGGCATCCTGAAGCTGGGTGCGCCCTAGCTTGACCACATCGGCGAATTCCTGCTCCTTGGCCTGAAAGGCGCCTTGCAGCCCGGCGATGGCTGGTTCCAGTTTTTTGAGCAGCTGAATGGCAGCCACTTTCACCGCCGTCGGAAAGACGTCATTGGTGGACTGGTTCAGATTGACGTGGGCCAGCGGATGAATCCATCGATACGCGCCCCGGCATCCGCCGAGGATCTCCTCGCCGCGATTGGCGATGACCTCGTTGAGGTTCATGTTGGCGGAAGTGCCTGCCCCGCCCTGGAGCGGATCGACAAGGATGTGGTCATGCAGTTTTCCGGCAAGGATTTCATCGCATGCTTGCAGGATTGCATTGCCGACGCTTTCCGTCAGCAACCCCAGCTGCAGGTTAGTCATGGCGCAGGCCTTTTTGACCTGGGCCAGGGCGCAGACCAGGGCCGGATGCATCCGCCTGCCGGTGAGGTTGAAATTCTCCATCGCGCGCAGGGTATGGATGCCGAAGCAGACATCGGCGGGTACCTGGCGCTCGCCCAGAAGGTCCTTTTCGATGCGCATGGTCTCGACTTCCTTATGCTCCTAAGCATTTTGAAGGGTGTCGCCTATCAGCAATAGACGTCGCGCCTTCCCTCCGAGACGGCTTTGAGCAAGCGTTTTGCCAGTCTTTGCGTCTTCGGCACCATAGACGTCAACTCTCTTTCAATGGCCTTGTCACCGGCGATGCGCGTCTGTGGCAGACCATAGTCGATCAGGTATTCCTTGAAAGTGGACAAGGCGTTGGGAGCGCACTTTTCCTTGATAAGACCGGGTTTGGCCAGATCCATGAAGTCCTGTCCCGTTCGGCCGAGCCGGTAGCAGGCCGTACAAAAGGAAGGAATGTATCCCAGATCGCACACGTCTTCGATCACTTCGGCCAGGGGCCGGTGATCTCCCAATTGGAATTGACCGGCCTGGTCGTCCTGGTCACCCCCGTAACCCCCCGGATTGGTCCGACTGCCCGCCGAGATCTGGGAAACGCCCAGGGCAAAGGTCTCGGCGCGCATCATGGCGGTCTCGCGGGTGGACATGATCATGCCCGTATAGGGAACCGCCAGACGAAGGATCGCGATGATCTTCTTGAAATCTTCGTCAGACACCGGATGAGGCGGGTTGCACGCCATTTCAGATCCCACGGCCGGCTCTATGCGCGGTACGCTGATGGTATGGCAGCCCACGCCGAATGCGTCTTCAAGGTGAGCGATGTGCTGCATCAGGGCCAGTATTTCGAAGCGCCAATCATATAGTCCGAAGAGCACCCCCACGCCCACGTCGTCGATGCCGGCCTGCATGGCCCGGTCCATGGCGCTGATACGCCAGTTAAAATCGCTTTTGGGTCCCCTGGCATGCACGGCTTCATAGGTCTTGCGGTGATAGGTCTCCTGGAAGAGTTGGTAAGTCCCGATGCCGGCCTGTTTCAACCGCTTGAAGTGCTCTAATGGCAAGGGGGCGATGTTGACGTTGAGACGCCGTATTTCGCCCTTGTCCTCCTTGACCGAATATGCCGTGGCAATGGCATCCAGGATGTACTCGAATCCATCGCCGTTGCCAGATTCGCCGGCCACCAGTAGGATGCGCTTGTGGCCCTGATTGATGATCACGCAGGTCTCTTCGGCAATTTCAGCCTGGCTGAGCGCCTGGCGCCGCACCTTCTGATTGCTGCTGCGAAACGCGCAGTAAAGACACTCGTTGCGACACAGATTGGAGATATACAGCGGCGCGAACAGCACGAGACGGCGTCCGTAAATCTCTTCTTTGAGCTTGCGGGCCGTGGCGAACAAGTCTTCCAGGAGATCCTTCTGCCGGACGGTGGTCAGCGCCGCGACATCGTCCGGCGAGAGACCTTTGAACGCGAGGCTTTTATCCAGGATGGCCCGGATCCTGCCGGGATCCTCCGTTTCATAGCGCGCCAGGGTTTCCAGGACCTTGGCTTCATCCGACCAGGATACATCGGAGTGTGTCGTCATGGCGTTCGCCCCCTTTTGACCCAACAGAGTAGGGTCGAAAAACAGATTTTTAAAAACAAAGTTTGTTTATAAAATATAAACAAGTATGTTGAACCAAACTCACCAAGCCAAACGGGCCCGCAAATAAAAATCAGATATGCGCGAATCAGAACAACGGAACAAACATTTGATCTTCAGATCGATGCGTTAAAAAAGGTCGGATGCAAAAAAATTTACAATAAAATTGTAAGCGGTGCCCGGGCTGAAAGGCAAGCATTAAATGAGCTTTTGTAAAATATTCGTACCAGCGATGTCCTGGTGTTTTGTCAAATCACCACTGAAAAATAAATGATATTAAAGAGATAACATAAGAAGTTGACATATACGCAGCATATCGGACGTTGGTGGTAGGTTGGCCCGGTTCCGCACCTCATGTTCGTTAGTACCCATCCATAAATGGCCAATTTGCCCGATATCCGTGTTGTGCGAAAAATTTTATCCTCGCAATATCAACCATATGCCTGCGGTAAAATTTTTCCCACGCCTTGATCTCGACCCAATTTGCCTATTTCTGGAT